>NZ_QULH01000004.1:141064-211375 GCF_003481635.1 Clostridium sp. OM05-6BH
GCAGAAGAAGCAGCCAGACTTAAGGCAGAACAGGAAAGAAAGGCAGCAGAAGAAGCTGCTTTAGAGCAGCACCGGCATGAGTTGGAGCTGCAGAATAAATTACAGCAGCAGCGGGCAGAGACAGAAGCGTTAGCAAGAAAACAACAACAGTTGGAAGAAGCGGAAGCACAACGTATTGCACAGGCACAACGAGAGGCAGTTGCCAGAACTCGTGCTAAACTACAGCAGCAGCGACAACAGGAGCTTGCAAAACAACAAGAAACATTACGTCAACAGGAGCTTGCAAAGCAGGAATCAATCCGAAGACAGGAATTGGAAAGACAGAGAGAGGTTCAGGCAAGGCAGGAGGCAATGCGGCTTCGGGAGCAGGAGAAGCAAGCAAGACAGCTTGCGGCGAAACAGGAGCAGCTTCAGCGTGAGGAAGAGGCGAGAGCGCATACTGCAGCAATGGAACAGGCACGTCAGCAGATGGAAGTGCAGAGTCGGAGACAGGCAGATCAGGCAGAACAGCTACGATTGCGCATAGAAGCACAAAAACAGCAGACGGAGCAGGAACAACTGCGTATAGAACAGGAACAGCAGCAGAGAATACAAAAACAGCGTGAGGCAGAAAGTGCTGCACGTGAAACCTTTATACAGAGCAATAGCTCTTTGGCAGCAGAGCGTCAGCGTGCAGCGATGGAGGCAGAAGCTGAAGCAAGAATACTACAGGAACGTGCAGAGGAGCTGAAACGTCAGGCAGAAGTTGCAGCCTTGGAAGCGCGTATTCATCAGCTTGAGCAGGAATCTGCGAGAGCCAGAGGAGAGTATGCTGCAAGTTATGGTACACAGAGTGCGACACAACAGCCGGTATATACTGATCCGCTTGCACAGAGCAGGATACAGCAGCCGGTGTATATTGATCCACATACACAGAACAGGACACAGCAACCGGTATATACTGACCCTCGTACACAAAATACAGCGCAGCAGATGTATACAGGAACCAGTGCATCTGGCTATCCGGGACAGACGCAGACTGCGGCAGGTAGTGTCAGTAAGCAGAAATTATCTGAGAAACAGATCAATGAAATCTTTGCTCAAGGATTAGAGAAAGAGCGTAAAGAATCACGTGCAAAAAGAAATGCATTGATTCAGCGGCAGGCAGATAAAGAAAATGCCAGAATTCGTCAGGAACGTGCAGAGAATGGTGTGAAACCACCGGTAGAGCGTGTACTTGATATGGTAAAGGCCGGTAAGGACAAAGCGGTCGATATTCTATCGGATGTGTTCCATACGGTGAAAGAAAAGTCCGAAGATCCAGAGTTACAGGAACAAAAGACGAAAGCTTCACGTTTATTTGGAAATCTTTTAGTCATTGCCATCTGTGTATTTATTGCATATTGTGTTGCATCAGTTGTGACCTCTTTCGTTGCAAATCCAACGAAAGTAGAAGGCGAATCCATGGAATCTACGTTGACCAATGGGGATACAGTATTGATCCAGAAAATGAGTTATTATTTTGGAGATCCCAAACGGTATGATGTCGTCGTATTTCCGGTGCCTTACTACAATTCGGATACCAAATACATTAAGCGTGTTATTGGACTGCCTGGAGAGACAGTGCAGATCATAGAGGGAAAAGTATATATTAATGGCAAAGAATTAAAAGATGACACTTATGGAAAAGATAAAGTGATCGATGATCCGGGAGATGCGGTGGAGCCGATCACATTAGCGGATGATGAGTATTTTGTACTGGGAGATAACCGTAATATGAGTACGGACAGTCGAAGCAGTTATGTAGGGCTGATAAGGCGTAAAAGCATTATCGGAAAGGCTTGTGCACGTATTTTCCCACTCTCAAAAATGGGAGGCATTGCCGGGTAAGATAACAGTAAGGAGGAGCTTATGAGTGATATCAAGTCGATCGCACAGATCAAGCAGGAGTTTGAACAGTCAGGTGACGACAAAGAGGCTCTTTATGTGCAATATGCCGGAGATTCCCGGAAAGGGGTTCAAAATCTTATTACAAAATATCAAAAAGAAGCGCAAAAACTTGTGAAAGAGCGGGAACGCTTAGAGACAATGCGTTTTTTTGAACATAAATACAGTGAATATCATGCGATCTGCGGGATCGATGAGGCGGGCAGAGGTCCGCTTGCCGGTCCGGTAGTAGCCGGAGCAGTGATCCTGCCGGAAGATGTGGAAATTTTATATCTGAATGATTCTAAAAAATTATCGGCTGCGCGCAGGGAAGAATTGTATGAGGAGATCAAGGAAAAGGCGATTTGTTATGGCGTAGGGATTGCATCGCCAGAGCGGATCGATCAGATCAACATATTACAGGCAACATATGAGGCGATGCGGGATGCTATAGCAGCTTTGATGCCGGCACCTGATCTGTTGTTAGTAGATGCCGTGCACATTCCGGAGGTTGAGACGAAACAGGTGGGCATCATCAAAGGAGATGCCAAAAGTGTTTCTATTGCGGCGGCAAGTATCATCGCAAAAGTAACAAGAGATCATATGATGATGGAAATGGATGCATTATATCCAGAGTATGGATTTGCAGGTCATAAGGGATATGGGGCAGCAAAACATATTGAAGCAATTAAAAAGTATGGACCCTGCCCGATCCATCGCAGAACATTTATTAAGAATTTTATGGAGTGAGATGGCTTATGGAACAAAAGCATCAGGGGAAAATTTATGGGCGTGATGTCATGAAACAGGTGCGGAAACGTTCGGCTGTTGCATTGGAATACGAACCGGAAAAAGATCGTGCGCCAAAAGTGGTTGCCAGTGGACGCGGGTACGTGGCAGAGCGTATTTTGGATACTGCCAGAGAGCATGATATCCCGGTACATCAGGATGCAGGGCTGACGAAGAGTCTGGAGAATGTTGAGATCGGTGAGTTTATACCGCCTGAGCTGTATCAAGTGGTAGCGGAAGTGTTGGTATTTGTAGATTCTATGGATAAGATCAAGGGTAAATGGGACGTTGATCGCTTGAAGAAGTAAGGTCACCAGTAAAAGAGATGTTTGTCATTTGAAGAAGCAGGTGCATTAGTCAAAGGGATGTATATCATTTGAGACAGAAAGTGCACCAGTAAAAGAGATATTTGTCATTTGAAGAAGTAAGGTCATGGGTGGATTTAATGGGAAAGAATAATCGTCAGATAGGATCAAAATATGAGCAGCTTGCAGCGGATTATTTGAAAAAGCAGGGATATTGCATTGTAGAACGTAATTATTATACCCCCTATGGAGAAATTGATATTATAGCACAGCAGGATGAAGTGCTGGTTTTCGTGGAGATTAAATATCGCAGCAACCGTCGTTATGGTGCAGCTACGGATGCGGTAGATCATCGCAAACAATGGAGAATCAGTAAATCTGCAATGTATTATTATGCCTATCATGGCTATGAGGAACAAAGACCTTGTCGTTTTGATGTGATCACAGTGCAGGGGAGTGCGGTAACGCATATACAAGATGCATTTGATTACTGCGGCTAAAAAGGAGGAAAATAATGCGAAAAAAATGGAGCAGAGAAGCTTTTGAGAAAAAGTTTGGTAGTGTAGAATGGAGTCAAAATAAAAATACACCGGAGGCTAAGGAATACGAACGTATGTCATCGCAGTACTCGACATATATGGAAATACAAAATGGCATCCCAGTGCTGCGATTTTCTTGTTTTGATCCTTGGAAAGACTGGATGGGGGCAGCGTTTTCGACACGGTTAGGTGGTGTTAGCGAAGGGTATTTATCCAGTATGAATTTTGGCTGGAAACAGGGAGATGACCTGGAAAATGTAAAAGAAAATTACCGTTTGTTTGCCGGGGCGATCGGTGTCAGCGCAGATGACTATGTATTTTCGGATCAGGTGCATGATACAAAGGTAGTAAGTGTTACAAAAGAGCATACGGCAGGACCGGAATTACACAGGAAACTTCAGGGAATAGATGGTCTTATTACGGCAGAAAAAAATGTTGTTCTTGCAACATCTTATGCAGACTGTGTTCCATTATTCATTGTGGATCCGAAGCACCGCATTGTAGCCGCGTCTCATTCCGGCTGGCGGGGAACAGTTGGTCAGATTGGCCGCAAAACAATAGAAATGATGGTTCAGCAATATGGTTCAGATCCGAAGGATATGGCTTGTGTCATTGGACCATCGATCTGTCAACAATGTTATGAAGTAAGTGAAGATGTAGTGAGTGCACTAAGCTGCGTATATGCAGAAGATCAGATGCGTCAGATTGCTGAACCGGGTAGAGAACCGGGCAAATATCAGTTAGATCTCTGGGCAGCCTGTTATGAAACATTAAAAGAAGCAGGTGTTCCTCTGGAGTCGATCCAGGTATCCGGAGTGTGCACCTGCTGTCATAAAGATCTGCTATTTTCACACCGTGCAACTGCCGGCAAACGTGGCAATTTGAACGGATTTATTTGGAAGAAATGTTCTTAGAACGTTCTTCTAACAATTCCTGAATACGCTTTGTTGCATTCATAATGTCATTGACAGATGTGTCGTGATTAAGAGTATCAATGATGAGTGCAATGTAACGGCTCAGATCTACGTTATGATAATAAGGACGTTCCTTTAGAGCGGAAGGGCAGTAGCAAAGGTTTGTTGTGTAAATATGATCAAATACCTTTTCTTTGTATGCCTGATCAAGTTCCTCCAGTCCGTCATTGAATAAACCAAACGTTGCACAGATAATAACGCGTGCAGCGTTTCTTTTTTTGAGTTCTTTGGCAACTTCCAGTACTGTTTTGCCGGAAGCGATCATATCGTCCACAATGATCACATCTTTGCCGGAAACATCATTACCAAGGAATTCCATGGAGATCACAGGATGCTCTCCATTCACCAGTGTAGAATAGTTGCGGCGTTTGAAAAACATACCCATATCGACACCAAGCTGGTTGGAATAAAATACCGCACGGCGCATACCGCCCTCATCCGGGCTGATCGTCATTAAATGTTCATTATCCACAATAAGATCCGGCATATCATTTAGGATTGTCGAGATAAATTGATATGATGTGAAGAAATTATCAAATCCGTTGTTAGGGATGGCATTCTGGACGCGATTGTCATGCGCGTCAAAAGTAATGATCGTTTCAACGCCCATGCGGATCAGTTCCTGCATTGCCTGTGCACAGTCTAAGGATTCATTGATCAGACGCACGTGCTGTCTGCCTTCATACAAATATGGCATGATCACAGTGATTCGTCTTGGATGTCCGCTGCAGGCCATGATGACACGCTTTAGATCCATAAAATGATCATCGGGTGACATATGCGTCTTATTGCCATGCATATCATACGTCTCATGATAGTTGACAGTATCCGATATAATGAACAGATCGCTTCCTCGGATCGATTCGTTGACGACAGCACGTCCTTCTCCGGTCCCGAAGCGAAGACATTCAAAGTCAACCAAATAGTTGTCGATGGAATAATCTGATGTCATAAAATCCGGTTTGTTTGAAGCTGCAAGAGCTTCTTTACGTCTTGCAATGATGATCTCATTTACTCGTTTACCGATTTCACTACAGCCACCCATTGCCACGATCTTAAGTGGAGCGAGAGGCATTGCATCCTGTAATTTTCTGTTTGCCATGATCTTATTTCTCCATTCTGTAAATAACCGATTTTATTCTAATGTTCTGCTCACGATCCTGTCTGGAGAGAACAAAGAATTGTCCTATAAAAATATACCGTGTTTTAGTTTTTCAGTCAATAGACTTTCTTTTTTGGTCGTTTTATGGTATAACGTAGAGTGTTGTATATTGTGACAAAGTGTTTTTTGGATCGAATTTTGTTCTAAAATAACAGGAAAATATACGGTTTGAGAGATAAATCGTGGATTGGTAAAGGCCAAAATAAGGAGGAATATTGTGAGAAATTTAAAGAAGTATTTTGCAACTGCACTGTGCGTTGCATTGTGTGTAACAACATTAGCAGGATGTGGCAAGAAAAAGACGACAGAGCAGAAGGTGGAGAATATTGATTATCAGAAAGCGGTTACTTTGACAGAATACAAAAAAGTTACGCTCAAAAAAACAGATATTGAGTCAAAGCTCAAGACGCAGATCGATCAGTTGTTGGATCAGAATAAAACGTATGAGGCTGTGAAGAAAGGAACGGTAGCAAATGGAGATACGGTCAATATTTTCTATGTAGGAAAAGTAGACGGTAAAGCATTTGACGGTGGATCTTTGACAAAAGATACCAACCCATCCGGTTACGATCTTACGATCGGTTCTAATACGTTTATTGACGGTTTCGAAAAGGCATTGATCGGTAAGAAGATTGGTTCAACCTGTGACATTAAGCTTACTTTCCCGGAGAAGTATTCGGTCAATTCGGATCTTGCAGGAAAGCCGGCGGTATTTACGGTAACGATCAATTCTAAGCGTGGTAAGGCAAATGTGCCAAAGTTTGATGATACATTTGTAAAGAACAATGTGTCCGGTTATAATACAGCCAAGGAGTATCAGGCAAAACTTCGCGAGGATGTTGTAAAAGATATGGCATGGGACAAAGTTGTATCGGATTCCAAGATTTCCAATTATCCAAAGCAGTTGATCGAGGATAACAAGACTCGTCTGGAAACTGCTTTAAATACGTATCTGAAACAGCAGAATACGACATTAGAGGATTATATTTCAGCACAGAATATGACAAAAGACAGCTATGAATCACAAAAAGAGCAAACTGCTAAGGATGCAGCCGGTGAAGAAGTTGTTTACAATGCAATTGCTGAAAAAGAGAACCTGGAAATTACGAACAAAGAGTATAAAAGCGAGTTGGACAAGCTTTTAACGAATACCGGAAGTAAGAA
The DNA here is from genome assembly GCF_003481635.1 of Clostridium sp. OM05-6BH. NCBI lineage: Bacteria > Bacillati > Bacillota > Clostridia > Eubacteriales > Clostridiaceae > Clostridium > Clostridium sp. OM05-6BH. Next base: position 147,903 of record NZ_QULH01000004.1, read on the forward strand.
TGAGAAAGAATTGAATAAGACATTTAAGTCTTATTATGGATTTGATGCGAAAACAATTGTAAAGAAAGATCTTTTACGTGAGAAAGTACTCTCTTATCTCGTAAAGAATGTTGTTGAGCAATAATGCAGTGATTGTGTCGGAGCACACTTGACACAGAGGTTGTAATGCATGGAAAATGTGTGCAGAAATGAGGAAAGATATGAGTAAACCAATTGTGGCTATCGTTGGAAGACCAAATGTTGGTAAGTCAACGCTGTTTAATATGATCGCCGGAGAGCGGATCGCAATTGTCAAAGATACGCCAGGTGTAACAAGAGATCGTATTTATGCGGAAGTTAGCTGGCTGAATCATAATTTTACATTGATGGATACCGGTGGTATTGAGCCGGAGACAAGCAATCAGATGCTGCGCAGCATGCGAGAACAGGCGGAAATGGCGATTGAAATGGCTGATGTCGTCATGTTTGTCGTAGATGTGCAGCAGGGTGTTCTGGATGCGGATTATAAGGTGGCTGATATGCTGCGCAAGGCGCACAAAGATATCGTATTGGTTGTTAACAAGGTAGATAATTACGACAAGATGCTCCCGGATGTCTATGAGTTTTATAATCTGGGAATTGGGGATCCACATCCTATCTCCTCTCTGAATAAGATGGGACTGGGTGATATGCTGGATGAAGTAACCGCATTGTTCCCAAAAGATCTGGAAGAGGAAGAGGATGAGAGACCGCGTATCGCAATCGTTGGTAAGCCCAATGTTGGTAAATCCTCTTTGATCAATAAACTGTTAGGAGAGAACCGTGTGATCGTATCGGATATAGCCGGTACGACTCGTGATGCGATCGATACTGACATCTGCTGGGAAGGTAAAGACTATGTGTTTATTGATACAGCGGGACTCAGACGCAAAAATAAGATCAAGGAAGAAATTGAGCGATATAGTATTTTGCGAACGGTATCGGCAGTAGAACGTGCTGATGTGGTCGTGCTGATGATCGATGCCGAGGAAGGCATTACGGAGCAGGATGCCAAGATTGCAGGTATTGCACATGACCGCGGACGCGGTATGATCATTGCGGTTAATAAATGGGATGCCATTGAGAAAGACAATCATTCGGTTAAGAAATTTACCAATGAAATCCGCAATACATTATCGTTTATGCCGTATGCGGAGATCTTATTTATCTCGGCCAAGACCGGGCAGCGTATTCCAAAGTTGTTTGATGCATTAGAGACGGTAATCCAGAATCATTCGATGCGTATTGCTACCGGAGTGGTCAATGAGATCTTGATGGAGGCAGTTGCCATGCAGCAGCCACCTTCAGACAAAGGACGCCGTTTGAAGATTTACTATATGACGCAGGTGAGTGTGAAACCACCGACTTTTGTTGTCTTTGTAAATGATAAACGGCTAATGCATTTTTCGTATACCCGTTATTTGGAGAATAAAATACGAGAAGCGTTTGGCTTTGCAGGAACGCCACTGCGATTTCTGATTCGCGAGCGCAGTAAAAAATAAAAGTGATTAGGAGAGGTAAAAGATGATGTTGTACCGTATCATTTGTCTGGTGATTGGTTATTTTTGCGGATGTATATCCAGCGGTTATTTTGTTGGCAAACTGTATCATATGGATATTCGAACAAAGGGAAGCGGTAATGCAGGAACAACGAATGTGCTTCGAACACTCGGTAAGCTTCCGGCACTTATTACATTTGTCGGCGATTTGGCAAAAGCAATCGTTCCCATTGTGATCATCCGCTGTCTGTTTCAAGGTGAAGAAGCCTATTTATTATGCTTATACCTTGGTTTAGGCGTTGTTTTAGGACACAATTTTCCATTCTATTTAAGATTTAAAGGCGGTAAAGGAATTGCAGTTACGGCGGCCGTTGTATTATCGGCAGCCAATCCGATCATGATACCGATCGGTCTTGCGATTTTTATTATTGCAGTCGCTATAACACGGTATGTATCAGTGGGATCATTATTTGTAGCCTGGTATATCCCGGTGAATACATTGGTATTTCATTGGCTGGATGGAAAGAATCCGTTGTTTTTACATATGATGATCTTAAGTTTATTATTTACCGTGTTGGCTTATGTGCAGCACAGACAGAATATTGTCAGGCTGTTCCATGGTACGGAGAATAAGATTGGGGCAAAAAAGGAGGAGAAGGTAAATGAGTAAAGTAAGCTTTTTGGGGGCAGGCAGCTGGGGTACTGCTCTGGCAATCATGTTAGCACAAAACGGACATGATGTTACTCTTTGGTCAAAAGTGCAGGCTGAGGTGGATATGCTGCAGCAGCACAGAGAACATATTCATCGTTTGCCGGGTGTGAAACTACCGGATTCTATTGTTGTCACTTCAGACTTAAAACAGGCCTGCGAGGGCAATGATCTGATTGTCTTTTCGGTAGCATCTCCGTTCGTTCGTTCGACGGCAAAAGAGGCAGCAGTTTATATACCTGAGGGACAGCGTGTTGTCAATGTTGCAAAAGGTATTGAGGAAGATACGTTGATGACATTGTGTGATATTATCAAGCAGGAAATTCCGTGTGCAGAAGTTGCTGTTTTGTCCGGACCAAGCCATGCAGAGGAAGTTTCGATTGGAATGCCGACAACCGTTGTGGTAGGGGCGAAGACGAAAGAGTTCGCCTGCTATCTGCAAGAAGTTTTTATGAACGATCGTTTTCGAGTATATACCAGCTCTGACATGATCGGCATCGAACTTGGTGGCTCAATCAAAAATGTGATTGCCTTAGCGGCGGGTGTCAGTGTGGGACTTGGCTGTGGTGATAATACCATGGCAGCGTTGATCACCAGGGGAATTACCGAAATTGCCAGACTTGGAATTGCGATGGGAGGACGTTTGGAAACGTTTGCAGGATTGTCAGGTATCGGTGATCTGATCGTTACTTGTACGAGCAGACACAGCCGCAATCACAACGCAGGTGTATTGATCGGTAAAGGCTATACGATGGACGAAGCGATGAAAGAGGTTAAACAGGTTGTAGAGGGTGTTTATTCGGCGAAAGCGGCAAAGAAACTAGCCGAGAAATATCAGGTCAGCATGCCAATCGTATCAGAAATCAATGAGGTGCTTTTTGGAAATCTATCAGCAAAAGACGCGCTGGCAAATTTATTGACGAGAGATCGCTGCGAAGAGTATCCAAACGATCCATGGCAGCAATAAATCCGACACGTGCGCAGTATCCAACTGTTGTATTGCAGTGGAAATAGGAATATCTGTGCCGGTTGTCTCATATATACTATCAAAAGTGATCAGTGTTGGAGAATATGTGATGAGACAGCAGGAATATAAAAAACAGAATAAGGTTGTTTTAGAGGGGATAGAACCGGTAGAAAGCCGGGAGGAACGTCTTCATATGGCTCGACAAGCATTTGGCCGGGAAAATATGACATATGAAACGGCAAAACGCTCTGAGCATCCCGGTCGTCTGCTCCGGTTGGTGACGGCAGGGGTGCTTTTTAGTATAGCAGTGTGCTATTGTTTACAAAATGGTTCTGTTTTTGGGTACGATAAGGAGTGGATTGAGCAATGTCTCATGGATAATCACTTGTGGGAACAGGTGTCAGATGCTGTTGCACAGGGCATAAGTCAATTTACAAAATAAAAGTATAGGATACAAAGAGGCGGGATTTTTACCGGTGAACGTCTTTTTGTCAAGAAATGAGGATGAACATGAGAAAACTGGCATTGAGCGATGAGGTACTTTTGTCGGTGGAAAAACCGGCCAGATATATTGGCGGCGAGATCAATATGGTGAAAAAGGATCCCTCAAAAGTTGATATACGTTTTTGTATGTGTTTCCCGGATGTTTATGAGATTGGTATGTCACATCTTGGGATTCAAATATTATATGATATGTTTAATACGCGAGAGGATATATACTGCGAGCGTGTCTATTCACCATGGGTGGATCTGGATAAGATCATGCGGGAGCAAAAGATCCCGTTGTTTGCATTAGAGTCACAGGATCCTATCAAAGAATTTGATTTTTTAGGGATCACGTTGCAGTATGAAATGTGTTATACCAATATTTTGCAGGTGTTAGATCTTTCACAGATACCGCTGAAAGCAGTCGATAGAACGATGGAGGATCCTTTTGTGATTGGTGGCGGCCCATGCTCGTATAATCCGGAACCGATTGCAGACTTTTTTGATATGTTTTATATCGGAGAAGGAGAGACGGTATATTTTGATCTGATGGATGCGTATAAAGAATGGAAAAAGACCGGTGAAGACAGGGTGGCATTTCTCAAACGTGCGGCACAGATCCCGGGCATTTATGTGCCGATGTTTTATGAGGCGAGTTACAATGAGGATGGAACATTGGCAGATTTTTATCCGATCTGTGAAGAGGCACCGAAGAAAGTGATAAAGCAGGTGGAGGACAAGATGTCAGACACCTTTTATCCGGAGAAACCGCTTGTACCTTATACCAAGGCAACACAGGAACGTGTCGTATTAGAGATTCAGCGCGGCTGTATTCGCGGATGCCGATTTTGTCAGGCGGGAATGCTGTATCGACCGATCCGTCCGCGCAGCTTGGAATTTTTGAAAGATCATGCCAGAAAAATGTTAGAATCCACGGGGTATGATGAGATCTCCTTAAGTTCCCTCAGCTCCAGCGATTACAAGGAACTGCCGGAATTAGTATATTGGCTGATCGATGAATACCGGGACAAAGGGGTAAATATTTCGCTGCCGTCTTTGCGTATTGATGCGTTTGCGTTGGATGTAATGTCGAAAGTACAGGATATTCGCAAAAGCAGTCTAACGTTTGCACCGGAGGCAGGATCACAGCGTATGCGTAATGTGATCAACAAAGGTTTGACGGAAGAGGTGATCTTAAAAGGTGCTATGGATGCGTTCCGCGGTGGATGGAATCGAGTAAAACTGTATTTCATGTTAGGACTTCCGGGAGAGCAGGAAGATGACATTGCGGGGATCGCAGAGCTGTCAGATAAGATTGCCAGAGAATATTATACGTTGCCGAAGGATCAGAGAAACGGCAAAGTAAACATTGTAACGAGTACGTCGATCTTTGTACCAAAGCCTTTTACACCGTTCCAATGGGCACCGATGAATACAAAGGAGCAGGCGAAGGAAAAGCGTTTCTTTTTGTTGGACAAGATCAAAAATCAGCTTAATGCAAAGAGTATCAAATATAACTGTCATGATGCGGATGTATCGGAGTTGGAGGGTGTGTTTGCCAGAGGAGACCGCAGACTGAATGATGTGATCCTTCAAGCATATCAGGATGGCTGTTTCTATGATGCGTGGAGCGAGTATTTCCACTATGACCGCTGGCAGAAAGCAATGGAAGATCATGGGCTCACCATGGCATTTTATAATGGAAGAACGCGTGACGAGGACGAGCTGTTTCCGTGGGATTTTATTGATATTGGAGTAACGAAGGAGTTTATGCTGCGGGAATATAAACGATCTCTGGCGGAAGAAGTGACACCAAACTGCCGTGCAAAATGTGCCGGCTGTGGTGCTGCAAAATTTGGCTGTGGTGTCTGCGTTGAGGCGAGAAATTAGAAAGGAACGGGAAATAGATGAAGACCAGAATTAAGTTTTCCAAGTGTGGATCGATGCGTTTTGTTGGACATTTGGATGTTATGCGTTATTTTCAGAAGGCTTTTCGACGTGCGCAGATCCCGGTCAGTTACAGTCAGGGATTTTCACCGCATCAGTTGATGTCTTTTTCTTCACCGCTTGGTATCGGATTAAGCAGTGACGGAGAGTATATGGATCTGACGCTGGATCAGGTGGAAGATGCTGACAGGATCGTAGAGCAGATGAATGAGCAGATGAATGAGGAAATCCGGGTTCGGGATCTTACCATCTTAAAGGATGATGCAAGACCGTCGATGGCAATGTTAGCGGCCTGTGATTATATGATCGCAGCCAAACCGGACAAGACTTCCTTTTTGGAGAGAGTAGATCTGGAGGAGCTGGTGCACCGCTTTATGGAGCAGACTTCGATCACGATCCTCAAAAAGACCAAGCGTTCGGAGAAAGAAGTGGATATTCGGGATAATATCTATCACTTATCAACTGGTTTGGAGCAATTGCAGGGGCATACCGGTATGAAGTACGAAGAGAGCTGCCTGGAGGGGTCTGCGTACCGCCCGCTGCTCTATATGCAGCTTACAGCAGGCAGTGTGGTAAATATAAAACCGGAGCTGGTCTTAGAGGCGATGGCGGCATTTGCCGGAGATACCTTTTCGTTTTTGGATGTTCAGATCCATCGACTGGAAATGTATGGTGATGCAGATGGCAAAAAAGGCGAGGTGCATACGTTTTCTTCAGAAACACCATGTCGTTTGCTGCCTTTGTCCGAATACGATAAAGCATAAAAGGTGAAAGGCGTGGTTAATAGCGTGAAAGAAGAGTTGTTAGTGACACGCAGAGAGGACAAGATCCTTTTTGCGAGAGTGCAGGATGGAAAGATTGTTCAATTACAGGCAGAAGATTCGGATGGCGGTATTTTGGGCAATATCTATGTTGCCAAAGTGCGCAATATAGTAAAAAATATTAATGCGGCTTTTGTCGAGTTTGCCAAAGGACAGATGGGTTATCTTCCTCTGACAGGACAGATTGCACCGATTCATACCGATGGAACACCGAGAAACGATGACCGTATATTGATCGGTGATGAATTGATCGTTCAGGTGACAAAGGAGGCAGTGAAAACAAAGCCACCGACGGTATCCTGTGCGATAGAGCTGCCTGGCAGATATGCGGTTCTTACCCGCAAAAATGGAATTGTAACGAGTGTGTCAAAAAAGATCCAAGATGAGGACAAGCGGGAAAACTTACGCTGCATTTTGCAGGAATATGCCGGTGAATCTTATGGGTTTGTGGCGAGAACCAACAGTGCCTCCTGTGAGGAAATGACGTTTCGGGGCGAGATCGAAGGACTGGTAAAACAGTATGAACAGATTACAAAACAGGGAATACATCGAACGGTATATAGTGTGTTGTACCGTGCAGCAGATGGCTATCTGTCCCAAATTAGGGATAGCTTGGGCGGTCAGTCAACCGGCATTTTGACCGACGATGAAGAATTATATGCTCAGATCCAAACATATTTGGAAGCCGGTGGGTTGCAGGACAGTATGCCGCTAACACTATGGGATCCGGATCATGGGAAAATGGATGCGGTATATGATATCAGCCGGACGATCGAGAAAGTGTTACGTCCTAAAGTTTGGCTTCGGGGCGGTGGTTATCTGATCATTCAGCCAACCGAGGCATTGATCGCTATTGATGTGAATACCGGCAAGGCAATTTCTAAAAAGAAAGATGTGGAAAAGACGTTTTTGAAGGTCAATATGGAAGCGGTAGAGGAGATCGCCAGACAGTTGCGTTTGCGAAATCTTTCCGGCATGATATTGATTGATTTTATTGATATGAAAGATCCTGAACACAAAGAAAAGGTGCTTCAGGCTTTGGAAAGGGCGACGGCGAAAGATCCCGTTCAGACAACGGTTGTCGATATGACAGCGTTAGGTCTGGTAGAGGTAACTCGCAAAAAAGTTCGCAAATCTTTCTACGAACAGTTAAAGAAAGGACAGGATTGATATGACAGCAATGAACTTTTATATGCCGACGAAGGTGTATCAGGAATGGAATGCAGTAGCGAATCATGCAGAGGAGATCGCTTCTTTTGGTAAAAAGGCGTTGATCGTAACCGGACGCCATTCTTCCAAACAAAATGGATCACTTGCAGATGTTATGGCCGCTTTGGAAACATGCGGTACAGAATATATTGTTTATGATCGGATTGAAGAAAATCCATCCATCGCAACGGTTATGGATGCAGCCGGGATCGGCAGGGAACAGGGTGCAGATTTTGTGATCGGTGTAGGGGGAGGCTCCCCGTTAGATGCGGCAAAAGCCATTGCAATGATGATCCATAACCGCGATACTTCCAGTGAAGTTTTGTATCAGAAAATCACATTGCGTGCATTGCCGGTTGTAGCAGTTCCAACAACGTGTGGAACAGGGTCAGAGGTGACACCGTATGCAATTTTGACAAGAGATGATATTCAGACAAAACAAAGCATTCCACATAAGATTTTTCCGAAACTTGCTTTGGTCGATCCGAAATACTTAAAGACTGCATCTGCGCAGGTTCTTGCCAATACTTGTATCGATGCGTTGGGACATTTGATCGAAAGCTATTTTAATTCGCATGCCGGTGAATACAGCCGTATGCTTTGCATGACAGGATTTGAAGTGTGGGGTGGCTGTAAAAATGTGTTGCTCGGCATGGATCCGGAAGAGGAAGATTATGAAAATATGATGTTAGCTTCCAGTCTTGCAGGAATGGCAATCGCACATACCGGTACGTCACTTCCGCATGGCATGAGCTATTATCTGACGTACCATAAGGGGATACCGCATGGAAAGGCAGTGGGATATTTTCTGCCCGGCTATTTGCGTCTGTTTGCGGAACAGATGGATGTTGAGGTGATGATGATCCTCAGAAGTTTGGGCATTGGCAGTTTGGAGCAGTTTGAGGGATTGATCCGTGAATGTCTTGGAACCCCGGAGATCACGGATGCTGAAAAAGAAGCTATTTTGAAGGAAATCACATCATCAGAACGTAAACTGGCAGCAGTACCGATCCCGGTGACAAGAGAACAGATCGCGGAAATGATCACAAACTAGCAAAGGATAGGAGGCAGAGATGGATATATCCTTTCAGGAAACAGGAGTAGTCAAACAAAAAGAGGACATTATTATTCGGCGAGGTATTGTACATATTTTGGACGCGACGCTCGGGTATCCGGTCTATTCGGAGCAGGAACTGGATCTAACGCCGGATATTAACGATTTCTTTCGGAGTCATATCTTTAAATTGATGTCAGGAGATGACATGAAAAAATGTTATTTTCCGGAGGAAGAAGATTCTCCGGTGTATGACATTGTTAAAGAATTTAGTGAAGATGATCTCGTTGCGGACAGTAAACGTCTGACAGACGAATTGTACCGGATCATGAATGCAAACGTTGCAATTCCCTCAGCGGATCTGGCAATTGTAACCTTTCAGGTTGCCGGACAGAAATATCTTGCGCTGCTTAAAATGAATTACAAAGAAAGTTTTGTGCATATGACGAATGCAGAGGAAGCCGGTAATGTAAATAGTATTATCCGTTATCAGGCAACTTTGCCGGGATCCGGATCCAAACTGTCCGAGGCTGTCATTATCAATTTGCAGGACTTCTCTGTCCGCATTGTGGAAAAGAAATACGAAGTGAATGGGGAAAAAGTAAATTATTTATCCGAACTGTATCTGCAGTGTAAGGCAGCGATGTCCGATAAGACAAAATTAGCAGTCGTTACCAGAGCAGTTGAGCAGGTCAACAAAAAGCATTTTTCGGAAGAACCTGTAAAGCAGATGGAAACGAAAAGCATTTTGAAACAGGAGATCGAGGAAAATGGTGCGATCCAGGTTGAGCGTATCAGCGAGAAAATGTATGGCAGTACACCGGAGATTAAAGAAGAGTTTGATGCCAAAATGGAAAAATACCATATGGAGAAGGCCGAGGTAAAGCCACAGAGCGAACAGACGACGAAAAAATTTGAAAAACAGTATTTAAAAACAGACACCGGTATTGAGATCAACATCCCAATGGAACAATATCAAGATATTGATCAGGTGGAGTTTATCACAAACGCCGATGGAACAATATCAGTACTGATCAAGAACATTAATAAGATTATGACAAAATAATGAAAAAGGAGGACAAACATGTTTCGGATCTGGGGAAAGATTTGGAAAGACAATCATTTGCTGCAAGATATTACGATCTGCGATGCTGCTACGGATAAAAATCGTACCCGCAAAGTATTTGATGCGATCGAAGAGATGTGTTATACCTTTGATCTGAGCAAGCCTATCTGGTTGGAGAGCAATATACAAGATTTTCAGCGGAGAGACAAGACAAGATTTACAAAGGACTCCTTTATTGATGAGATAGATTTTGATTATTTGGAGATCCAAATGTTGGAAGAGGATTAGTGCATAAGCAGGCTATAATAACAGCCTGTTACATATGGCAAATATTTGTGCAAAATGTATTGACATTTTTAAGACATGATGATAAACTAATCAAGTGTGCCGCTTAACGAGGTACCTTGAAGTGCTGTTTTTGTAAGAATTTGCAGGGACGGACACCGTAGTTAGCGAGTAATAATGAAGGAGGAACAGGTCTATGTACGCAATTATTGCAACAGGTGGAAAGCAGTATAAAGTTTCCGAAGGTGACGTGATCAACGTTGAGAAGCTTGCTGTAGAAGCTGGTGAGACAGTTACATTTGATAACATTGTTGCTGTAAGTGATGGCTCCCTTAAGGCTGGCGCAGACGTAGCAAACGCTACTGTTACTGCATCTGTCGTAAAAGAGGGTAAGGCTAAGAAAGTAATCGTTTACAGATACAAGAGAAAATCCGGTTATCATAAGAAAAACGGTCACAGACAGGCTTACACACAGGTTAAGATCGAGAAGATCAACGCTTAATAGGTGACAGAATGATAAATATAACCATTTATCAACGGCAAAAGGATGTGTATGACGGCTTCCGAATGGAAGGTCATGCAAGGTATGCCAAATATGGAAAAGATATTGTATGCGCCGGTGTTTCGGCATTGGTGATCAACACGATCAATTCTATAGAGAAATTTACAGGTGACACCGTCACAACGACGATGCATCCGGATCTTGTGGAGATGAGAATAACGTCCGAACAGATCAGCCCTGAAGCCGAATTGTTACTTCGTTCGCTTGTATTAGGATTACAGGGAATACAAGCAGAATATGGCAAACGATATCTGAAAATTAAGTATAAGAGAAAGCAGGAGGTGTAGAAACATGTTAAAAATGAACCTTCAGTTATTTGCTCATAAAAAAGGAATGGGTTCTACTAAGAACGGTAGAGATTCCGAGTCTAAGAGATTAGGAGCAAAGAGAGCAGACGGACAGTTTGTACTCGCTGGTAACATCATTTACAAACAGCGTGGAACAAAGATTCACCCAGGCGTTAATGTAGGACGTGGTGGTGACGATACATTGTTTGCATTGGTAGACGGTGTTGTTCGTTTTGAGAGAAAAGGTAGAGACAAGAAGCAGGCTTCCGTATATCCAGTAGAAGCAAAATAGTCTTTGAGCCGGTAGAGCCGGTTACCGATACAAGAGGCTGTCATTGTACAGCCTCTTTTTCGTAGAGACAGAAGTGGTGTCATGCAGCGTCAAACTGTAAAGCACTTGTACCATATTTCATAAAATATATATTGATAGAGATTTGTTATTTTATTGCTAGAAGGAAGGTGAGCCCATGTTTGCAGATAGTGCAAAAATATATATCCGTTCCGGAAAGGGCGGAGATGGACATGTTAGTTTCCGAAGAGAATTGTATGTGGCTGCAGGAGGTCCTGACGGCGGCGATGGTGGCCGCGGTGGAGATCTGATCTTTGAAGTCGATCCGGGAATGAATACATTAAATGATTTTCGACATATCCGAAAGTATGTTGCGGGGGATGGACAGCCCGGTGGAAGAAGACGATGCCATGGAGCAGACGGTGCAGATTTGGTCGTAAAGGTACCGGAAGGCACAGTTGTAAAAGAAGCTGAGACGGGAAAAGTGATCGTTGATATGTCTCATGACTGTAAACGTGAGGTTATCCTTAAAGGTGGCCGTGGCGGTAAGGGAAATATGAATTATGCGACGCCGACTATGCAGGTGCCAAAGTATGCACAACCTGGTAAGCCGGGGCGAGAGCTAAATGTTATATTAGAGTTAAAAACGATCGCAGATGTTGGATTGGTGGGATTTCCGAATGTTGGTAAATCAACGTTTCTGTCACGCGTCAGCAACGCAAAGCCAAAGATTGCCAATTATCATTTTACGACTTTACAGCCAATGCTTGGTGTCGTTGATCTGGAAGGTACCGATGGTTTTGTGATCGCAGATATTCCGGGTCTCATTGAGGGTGCCGCAGACGGTATCGGTTTAGGCCATGAATTTCTGCGTCATATTGAACGGACGAAGGTGTTTATCCATATGGTAGATGCTGCATCCACTGAGGGAAGAGATCCGCTCAATGATATTAATATTATTAATCAGGAATTAAAGAAATACAGCGAGGAGCTTGCGGCACGTCCACAAGTGATCGCAGCGAATAAAACAGACGTATTTTATGGGACTGAAGAAGATACCGTGATCAGCCTGCTTCGTGAAGAATTTGAGCCAAAGGGAATACCGGTATTCCCGATTTCTGCAGTTAGCGGTAAGGGTGTCAAAGAACTGTTGTATCATGTGAAAAAGATGTTAGATGATATTCATGAAGAACCAACGGTCTTTGAGCGCGAGTTTGTTCTAGATGAGATGGATTTTGCGGATGAACCATATACTGTAGAATATGACGAAAAAGAAAATATGTATGTTGTAGAAGGCCCGCGTATTGAGCGAATGTTAGGATATACGAATCTGGACTCTGAAAAGGGATTCCAGTTTTTCCAGAAGTTCCTTAAGACCAGTGGTATTTTGGAGGAACTGGAACGTCTTGGCATTGAAGAGGGAGATACCGTACGTATGTATGATCTGCAGTTTGATTATTACAAGTAATCATTGATCCCAATAACTTTAAAACCAAAGGAGATATAAGTGGCGATGGATTCCAGTGTGATTTCGGTAAAGTTAGATGCATTTGACGGACCGCTAGACTTGTTACTGCATCTGATTGAAAAAAATAAAATAGATATTTTTGACATTCCGATCGTGCAGATCACGGAGCAATATTTGGAGATCATCGCACAAATGGATCGCAAGGACATGGATGTTATGAGCGATTTTTTGGTGATGGCGGCAACGCTGTTAAAGATAAAGTCCAAAATGCTTCTTCCGGTAGAGGTGACCGAGGAGGGTGAGCCGGAAGATCCCCGTGCGGAATTGGTAGAGCGCTTGTTAGAGTACAAGACATATAAGTATGCGTCTTATGAGTTAAAGGATAAGCAGATGGATGCAGCAAGATTGCTGTTCAAAGAATCTACGATCCCCGCAGAAATTGCTGACATCAAAGAAGAAGTCAATGTTGAAGAATTGTTGTCAGATGTTACATTGGCAAAATTGCAGACAATTTTTCATTCTGTGATGAAGAAACAAGTTGATAAGATTGATCCGATCCGAAGTAAGTTTGGTAAGATTGAGAAAGAATCTGTTACACTGGCGGATCGTATGCTGTTTATCGAAGAGTATGCAATGCTTCATCAAAAATTTTCGTTTCGCCAGATGCTAGAAAGCCAGCCAAGTAAGACGATGATCATTGTAAGCTTTTTGGGAATTTTGGAATTGATGAAAGTCGGCAAATTAAAGATCGTTCAGGAAAATATCTTTGATGATATTTATATAACTTATGACAATACCGTAAAATACGAGGGAGAGATCATTCCTTCCAGTGAGTAGTGATTGTAAGCGGATAGAGTGAGAAAGGAGGTCCGTTTGGTGTGAAACTTTCGGAGCTAGAAGCTAAAATAGAGGCTATTCTCTTTACAATGGGAGAGGCAGTAGAATTGGAAAGGATCGCAGCGGCAACAGAGCAGGATGAGGATACATGCCGCAAGGTGATCCGCAGCATGATGGATAATTATGCGGCAGAGGATCGTGGTATTCAGATCATAGAACTGGATGGTGCGTTTCAGATGTGTACGAAAGCAGATATGTATGAGGCGATCGTCCGTATTGCCCATGTTCCGAAAAAGCATGTTTTAACGGATGTATTGTTGGAAACGTTGTCGATCATCGCTTATAAGCAGCCGATCACAAAGGTGGAGATCGAACATATCCGAGGTGTGAAATCGGATCATTCGGTCAACAAATTAGTAGAGTATAATCTGGTTTGCGAAGCAGGTCGCCTGGACGCACCGGGACGACCAATCCTTTTTGCGACGACTGAGGAATTTTTGCGGAACTTTGGTATTGAGTCATTAGATGATCTTCCGGTTGTCAATCCGGAAAAGATTGAGGATTTTAAGCTGGAGGCAGAAGAAGAAGTTCAATTAGAACTTGATATTTAATGATTCAAACTTTCCATACCACATCATCTTTCTTTGTTAAGTCTCTGATGAATTGTAAAAAGACTCTGGGGAACAATGATTCAACATTGTTCTTTGGAGTCTTTTGTGATGATCAGATGTTAATTTTTCTTTTTGCTGTTCGATTTTTTTTGATCCATCATATCTTTATCAATGATCGATTCGATCACGCTTTTCTTTACCCAAATATCAAAAGATAGTGAGCAGATAAAAGCAAAGTTGCTCAGGAGTTTCCTTTCTTCATCATCCTCAATATCCGCAAATGCCTTATTAGAGTCGCGCAGTTTGCGGATCATATCTCGTACTTCAAAGTCAATATTTTCGTATTGTCGTTGAAAAATCTCTTCATAAACGGTATTTAAGTTACGACCATTTTCGGAGTGAAAAAAACGTTTTGTGATCGGTGCCAAAATGCTTTGGATATCATTGATCGACAAAAAGTTCTTAAAGTAATAGATAAACAGCAGTAACACCATATGCTCCGGAGAATATTTTTTCTTCTCCGAAGGTGGGAGAAGATTGTTCTTAGAGTAATTATTGATCATTGTCTTTGTTAGGATCTTATCATCCTCAAATCGCTTGGAGGATTTTAAGTGATCGTCCATAAAAGTTGTGATCTGATCCATATACAAATCAATATTCGGAATCTCATCCGGCTCAATATAATCAATATTCTGAATGCTTCGCAACAGATCGATCATATCGCGGTCATATTTCTCATGCATAATTCGTGTCCTTTCCCAGCTAAAATACAAAAAGCCTATATAAGTATAGCGTATTTAAAAAGATTACGCAATGCAAACAGAGGTAACAATTTGGGACTGTTGCATAGAATATAAGGAGGAAGCAGCAGGATGGGAGAATACAGGTGACAACACTTGGAAAACGTGGGAATAGGCATAAACATCATCCGAAGGCGCATGTTAAACCTGCGGATGAAGAACCAAAGATTGCGTCTGCCATTTCCAGAAAGTTTCAAATGTCGGAAGATATTATTGCCGGAGCACCTTTATTAATGGGATATGGCAGAGGCAGGTTATGTATTGAAAATTATCGGAATATAATAGAGTATACGGACTCCTTGATACGGATTCAGACAAAGACAGGTCGGATCCATATTATTGGCAGAAATTTAGTCATTGCATATTTTCGGGATGACGGCATGTGTGTTGTAGGAGAAATCGGCACCATAGAATATCACTAGCCTCATTATATACACAATCCAAACTTCGCACATCAAAAGCTGCTATCGGGTCATATATTACTTATTATGACATGATGTTTTTTGAGGTGAGGAGTTTGAATACATAGCTGTAAGTTGTATAAGGGGCGTTTTTTAGTGATATTAATTGGATGGTTTCAGTGTGGAAATGAGGGCTTTCATGGTACATAAAGTAATCGGATGGCTTGCGGGCTATGTAACAATACGGCTTCGAGATGGAGAAATTGAGCGGTTTGTTAATATGTGCAGGTATAAAGAAATTCCGCTTTGGAATGTTTATTGGGATACAAAACGTAAATACCTATATGCAGATATATCCTTAAAAAATTTTTGGAGATTGCGTCCGATCGTTCGGAAAACACATGCGGTACCCATTGTTGTAAAGCGTCACGGCGGCCCTTTTTTGCTGAGTAGCATACAGAAAAGAGCAAGTTTTTTTGCTGGGCTCATTTTGTTTCTTGCCGGAATAATATTTTTGGCAGGCAGAATATGGGGCATATCATTTGAAGGAGAACAATATCATACCGAAGAAAGTTTGCGGCGTTTTCTAAATGAGAGCGGTGTGTATATGGGAATGCCGTCAAAAGGTTTAAGCTGCACAGAGCTTGCTAAACAGATCCGAAGAAGATATCAGGATATTGGATGGGTTTCTGTTGAAAAAAAAGGAAGCTGTTTGTTTGTTCGATTGCAGGAAGTAACGTTAATGAAAGAAAAAAAAGATGCTTCTTCGGCGGCTGATCTTATCGCTGCACACGATGGTAAAGTGATCTCTATTGTCACTAGGGAGGGAACGCCGCAGGTACATGCCGGAGCAAAAGTAAAAAAAGGCGATGTTTTAATTTCAGGTAAGGTAGAAGTGATCGGAGATGGCGATGTAATTCAGAATATTCGTTTTGTACGTGCGAAAGGAACTGTGGTGATCGAGGGAAAGAAAGAATATAACAAGTATTTGAGCATGACATACCAAAAGCACGGCCTTGAGAAACACAAAAAGAATGTGTATTGTCTTCGATATCAGCAAAATCGATTTTTTTTGCATAATCCGTTAAATCGTTTGGAAAGTGATAGGAAATATGCTATAATTACTGAGAGTGGGCAACTATGCTCAAAAGTGATACCGCGTTCTCCTTTTTATTGGGTGAAGGCATCTTATCAGGAGATGTATTCCAAAAAAATGGTGTATACGCGGAAACAGGCGAAGAAGAAACTGTTGAACCTGCATCGGGAATATATTCGCCGTCAAGAGGAAGACGGGTATCAGATTCAGGAGACAGCTCCGGAATTTCAGGTTCTTGATAGCGGGTACAAACTGAAAGATACGGTTATATGGCGGTCTTCGCATCATAAATACCGCAAAATATCAGTTTCCGAAAGGAAGAAACAGAAAGAGGAAATAAAAACAGATGGCAATTATGGAAACGCTCATTGAGATTCCGGCTGCACTCGAGGCTAATGTATTTGGTAAGCTGGATGAACACTTAAAGAAAATAGAACGTGCACTTAATGTTACGATGGTGGCAAGAGACGGTACGTTAAAACTGATCGGTGAGGCAGCGGATGTCAAGCAGGCGGAGAGCGTGCTGATGCAGCTGTTAGAGCTTGCAAGACGTGGCAATACAGTGACGGAACAAAATGTGAACTATGCGCTTGGAATGATTCTTGAGCATCGTACACCGGATTTGGTATCAATAGATTCTGATATTATCTGTCATACGATTCAGGGAAAACCGGTGAAACCGAAAACAGCAGGACAAAAGGCGTATATTGATCTTATTCGCAAGAAAATGATCGTATTTGGCATAGGCCCTGCCGGGACCGGTAAGACATATTTGGCGATGGCGATGGCAATCGAGGCATTTAAGCGTGATGAGGTAAGTCGTATTATATTGACCAGACCGGCGATCGAAGCAGGAGAAAAACTTGGTTTTTTACCGGGGGATCTGCAAAGTAAAGTTGATCCCTATCTTCGTCCGCTTTATGATGCATTACATCAGATCATGGGTGCAGACAGTTATTTGCGCAATGTAGAGAAGGGCTTGATCGAAGTTGCGCCATTGGCATATATGCGAGGAAGAACGCTGGATAATTCCTATATTATTCTTGATGAGGCGCAAAACACGACGCCGGCGCAGATGAAAATGTTTTTAACACGTATTGGATTTGGTTCGAAGGTAATTATTACCGGTGATCTGACTCAGAAGGATCTGCCGAGCGGAACAACTTCAGGTCTGGATCAG
Organism: Clostridium sp. OM05-6BH; assembly: GCF_003481635.1. NCBI lineage: Bacteria > Bacillati > Bacillota > Clostridia > Eubacteriales > Clostridiaceae > Clostridium > Clostridium sp. OM05-6BH. The sequence continues at coordinate 165,495 of NZ_QULH01000004.1, forward strand.
GCGTTAGATGTACTTGGCAAGGTTGAGGACATAGGTATTGCACATATGACTAATCAGGATGTAGTACGTCATCCGCTGGTTCAGCAGATCGTTAAGGCATATGATGATTACGATAAACGTATGGAAAAACAGCGTAAAAGAAATCAGTTCAAAGAAAACCGGGGTGCTGAACATAGAAAAACCGGACACAGATAGATGAGGAGGATGGAAGAGCATGTGGCGCAGAATATACCAGCGTAAACTTCTTTTTTGGATAGGCATGTATTTGTCAATAGCATTTGGAAGTGCGTTGCAGGGCTTTACTCAACATCAGCCGATCTATGTCTGGACAGCAAATGTTGTGTTTTCACTGCTTATTGTTTTTTTGTGGCACAAATTTTCCGGCTATATACAAGAAGTAAGAGGTCACAGCTTACAGGACAAGCTTATCCTGGTCTTTTTGTTTGCACTGTCCAATGTCATGTTAGCATGCAGTGCTTGGCAGTCGTTGGGATATTTGTGGCTGCTGCCGGTCGTTATGGTTTCGATCGGAAGTGGTATTGAACAGTCTGTTATTCTTTTTATTGCGCTGCTGTCACAAAATTTGTTGCTGCACAGTGCGTCTTTCAGCGCAAGAGAGCTGTTGATCGTTACATTTTTCGGGTTTGTCTGCATATGGCTTTTATCACAAGAGCTTACCGGACGTGTGTTATCGTATGTTGGTATTTTGATGTTAGTGTTGGAAAGTGTATTACAGATATTACGGCATCAGTTTATGCTGCCGTCAATATTGCAAGAGTTTAAGAACACTCCACAAAAGATCTTAATGGAGTATGGAAGCATAATTCTGTTGTTTCTGTTTGTGTGGTGGTATGTATTTTATCGCCAACATTCTGGAAAGATGACAGAAACAGAGTTAGCGAAGCAGCAGGAATTGAACAAAAAATTGAGCCTTATATTAGAGGCTGATTTTGGATTGTTATTGCGGCTGCAGGAATTTTCCGGACAGTTGTTTATACATTCGATGACGATCAGCAGTGTGTCAGCGCAAGCGGCCAGACATATGGGAGGAAATGTATTGCTGGCGCAGGCTGGCGGGCTATATCATGAGATTGGCAGGATTACAGGAGATTCAAATTATATTGATGCAGGTGTTAAACTTGCGGAGGAATATGATTTTCCGAGGGAATTGACAGATATTATCAGGCAACACAGTATGCGGCATGAAAAACCAAAGTCCTTGGAAGCGGCTATTGTACTGTTTACAGACTGTATTGTGTCAACGAATGAATATTTGGAAAAAAACGGTCAGAAGGAAGGTGTTTCTACACAGAAGCTGGTAGAAGGAATCTTTCAGAATCGTTTATCGAAAGGAACTTTATCAGAGTCCGGATTGTCACAACAACAGATTGATAAATTACGACATTTTTATATAAAGCAGTATTTTAATGGCTGATGTATTTGGCGTAAAGCGGATCAATGTGCTGCAGCACAGATGGTTCTGCATTGTTGGAAAGGAATGGAGGATAAGAATGACAATACTAATGGATCAGGATGTCGAGAGTGATCTTCCTGTACAGTTAAATGAGGATATAGAACGGGTGATACAGCAGACGCTGTCTTTGGAACATTGTCCATATGAATGCGAAGTAAACATCACGTTTACGGATAATGATGGGATAAGGATGATCAACCGTGAGTTTCGTGAATTGGATGTGCCGACGGATGTATTATCATTTCCGATGGTGGATTATAAAGAACCGGCAGATTATGACTATTTGGAAACAGAAGAGGCACAGATATCCTGTTTCAATCCGGAAAGCGGAGAATTATTGTTAGGAGACATTATCATATCGTTAGAACGTGCGGATGAGCAGGCAAAAGAGTATGGGCATTCCGTGCGGCGTGAGATCTGCTTTTTGGTAGCCCACAGTATGTTACATTTGTTGGGATATGATCACATGGAGGATGAGGAACGACTCGTTATGGAGGCCAAACAAAAAGAGGTATTAGATACCCTTGGAATTACAAGAAATTAGGAGGAGTAAGTAAAAAACATGGAAGCGAATCAAAACAAAGCAGAAGGATTTTTGAAGCAGGGAAGTATTCTTGCAGCCGCATCAATTTTAGTTCGTTTGATCGGTATGTTTTACCGTATCCCGCTCGCAAATATTATTGGAGATGCCGGTAATGGAATCTATTCCGCGGCGTTTGAGGTATACAATATTTTATTGATCATTTCCTCTTACGGAATGCCGATGGCAGTGTCTAAGATGGTTTCGGCAAAATGCACCAAAAAAGAATACAAAGGAGCTTACCGGGTATTTCGTTACTCCATGGTCTTTTCGATTTTTTCCGGCGGATTAATGGCACTTTTTGTGTTCTTTGGAGCCGGTTGGATTGAGAAAACCTTTTTCTCAAGTTTTCAGGGAATATCTATTCCACTGCGTGTGCTGGCACCGACAATTTTTGTCGTAGCTGTAATGGGTACGCTGCGTGGACTGTTTCAAGGAAAAAATACAATGCTTCCTACGGCAGTTTCACAGATATTAGAACAGATTGTCAACGCAGTGGTTAGTATTGTGGCTGCATATTATTTGATGAGTGATCACAGTGCTTCCAAAAACTTGTCAGCGTGGGGGGCTGCCGGTGGTACGGTAGGAACTCTGCTCGGTGCAGCGTCTGCTTTACTGTTTTTAGGTATGATCTATACTTTGTATCGCCCGGTTCTTCGCAGACAGGCGCGTAGGGATCGAATTACACCTAGGGAATCTGCTGCAGATTATTATAAGTTGATCCTTTGGACGGTCATTCCTATCATACTCAGCCAGACGGTATATCAGCTTAGTGGAATTATCGATGTTACAATATTTAACTTTGCGATGGAAGCCAGAGGTGTGAATGCTACCGTAATTAGTACTTTGCAAGGTATTTACAGTACAAAGTATCGTTTGTTAGTCAGTGTACCGATTGCAGTATCAACGGCAATCGCATCTTCTATGATTCCTAGTTTGGTGGCATCGGTTACGACCGGGGATCGTCGTGCAATCAAAGACAAAGTGACGATGGCGGTTAAATTTAATATGATCATTGCATTTCCATCTGCAGTTGGATTAGCAATATTGGCACAGCCGATCATACGTCTGCTGTTCCCGGCATCCGATTATGTGACAGGAGGAATGATGCTAATGACAGGATCGACGTGTATTATCTTCTATGCATTGTCAACTGTGACAAGTGGGGTGCTGCAGAGTATTGACCGGATGAATCTGCCGGTCATCCATTCTTTGATATCATTAGCAATTCATGTCGTTGTCGTGTTTACACTGCTTCGTTTTACCGGAATGGGAGCGTATGCGTTGGTATTTGGTAATGTAACTTATCCGTTAGTCGTTTGTTTCTTAAATGGCAGAAGCGTCAGCAGAAATTTAGGCTTCAAACAGGAAGTAGTAAAAACATTCTGTGTCCCGTTTTTGTCTTCGGTGGTAATGGGAATACTGACGTTCGTTGTATACGAGTTGTTTTTCATTGTCAGCCATCGTATTTATGTTGCAATCGTACCTGCATTGGTTGTGGCGGTTGCAAGTTACTTTGCTTTGGTGTTGAAGTTGCAGGGACTTTCCAGGTCAGAGCTTTATGAGTTCCCGATGGGACGAAAAATGTCAATCGTTGCAGATAAATTTCATTTGTTGAACGATTAGTATAGGAATGAGGGTATAATGCATGTATAAGATCACAAGAGAGGCAATTAGAAGACTTGCCACGACGGAGACTGTTTACTACCGCGGAATGCGTTATTATGCGGCACATGCAGTGTCTGATGTGACGTGGAATGAAGCTACCAAGCAGTATCATGCATTTGTGCAAGGCAGCAACATATATGGTGTTACGATTGGATTTGGCGAAGATGAACAGATCACGCATAGCTGCAATTGTCCGGCTCATGCAAAATATCCGGGTGCCTGCAAACACGTTGTGGCTGCATTATTATTTATTGCAGATTATCAGCAGAGAGCAGACGCATTGGAAAATCTCGGTTGGGAAGATCAAACAGCATACAAGATAATAGAATATTTCCGCAAACGGGAATATCGCAAACTGACACCGCAGTATTTTCATCTGGCACTGCAGGTTACGGTCAATGAACCACTAAAGTCCAGACAGTCCAAGGCATTTGTTGGTCTGTACGCCGGCAGCAGCAAGATGTATAAAGTATCCAATACCAAAAAGTTTATTCAGGATTATTATAATCATAAAGAGATCCGACTAGGCAAAGAATTTCGGTATATACCGGAAGAATGTCAGTTTGAACCGACATCGGCGGCGGTTTTGGCTTATCTGACAGAAATATATGAGATTCAGGAGACATTAGGTAAGACGTATTATTCTAATCTATTTAATCGACAGGAATTGGTCGTATCACAAAATATGCTTTGCAAACTGTTACGTCTTGCAGAGGGATTACACTGTGATATAATTCTTCGGGATAAAAAGATGGAAAATATGGAGATTATGTGTTCGAATCCAAAGTTATCCATGGAACTGCAGATGGAAGATGAAGTGTTGTCTTTACATGATATGGGACAGGAGCTGATGATCTCTATTTGTGAAGATGGTTCGATCCTCTGTTATCAGGGAGGTATTTATCTGCCGGATATGGAGTTTTTAGCCAATTTGCGTCCATTTTTTACAACATTGTTTGGCAAAAAACAATCTGAATTAGAATTTCGTGGTGAAAATATGGGCAGCTTTATCGAAAAAGTATTGCCGGTGATCAAAAAAACCATGAATATTCAAGTGCCGGAGAAGATCAAAGATCATTATATTGTGGAACAGCTCCAGCCTAAATTGTATTTTGATATAGACCGAAGCAGACAAAGACCGGTTTTAGTGGCCCGTATGATATTTGCTTATGGAGAGCATGAGGTCAATCCTTTGCAAGATGAGCATAAAGGAAGTTATATTTTAGTACGTGATCGTGAAGAAGAGGAACAGCTTTTGCGGTTAATGTATGATAAGCATTTTTCGGTGCGCAGAGAGCAGTTCGTTCTGACGAAGGAAGACGAGATATTTCAGTTGATGACGGAAGGAATTCAAGATCTATGTCGTCAGTTTGAAGTTTTTTATTCAAAAGAATATAAGGCGAATTCCATCAAGAAAGTAGGAATGCTATCGGCAGGAATCCGACTCAACACAGATATTAATTTGTTGGAAATGGATGTTGACTATGGGCATATTCCTAAGGAAGAGCTAAGAGATTTCTTCCGTTCGATCAAATTAAAAAAGAAGTATTATCGCTTGAAAAGTGGTGCTTTTATTAATCTGATGACAGAAGATAAGCAGATTGATGAATTGCGGGATCTGTTGTCGATAGGAGAGGTGACGGAGGATAATAAGATTGCTTTCTCACAGACAGCTGTGATGGAAGTGGATGAGCTGCTCCCGCATACCCAGCGAATTACGAGAGATGCGGGGTATAAACAGTTATTGGAAGATCTGAAAAATCCGGATAAAACCAATTGGAAGCTGCCAAACGGTATGGAAGATATACTGCGGCCTTATCAGATAACGGGATATCGCTGGTTGTGTTCCTTGGCTCATTATGGAATGGGTGGGATTTTGGCAGATGATATGGGACTTGGTAAGACATTACAGACAATTACCTATGTATTGGCGAATCCAGGTACCCGTACCTTGATCGTATGTCCGACTTCGCTGGCGTACAATTGGCAGGACGAGTTTTCAAAATTTGCACCGCAGATCGCCACACAGATCATTTCAGGAACACCACAGGAACGTGCAGATCTGATGCAGCAGAGTGTAGATGTTCCGGTATGGATCACTACCTATCCATTGATTCGTAAGGATGTTGATCTTTACAAAGCGCAGATCTTTGATGCGTGCTTTATTGATGAGGCACAATTTATCAAAAATCCAACCTCGCTTGGCGCAAAGGCGGTAAAGGCTGTGCAGGCAAAGCATCGGTTTGCATTGACAGGTACACCGATTGAGAATACATTGTCAGAATTATGGTCAATCTTTGATTTTGTTATGCCGGGATTTTTTGGCAGATATCGACAATTTGAAGAATGTTATGAGAAGCCGATACTGCGCGATCACGATTCCGTTCAAATGCAAAAATTACGACGCAAGATCCGTCCTTTTGTGTTACGGCGTATGAAGAAAGAGGTACTTACCGAACTGCCGGATAAGATTGAAACCAGACGTATGGCAGAAATGGGTGCCAAGCAACGTAAGATCTATGAATCGTATTTGGCACGCATTCAAATGGAGTTGGCCGGAGATGAGGAGAATACACCTGGCGGCAATCGTATGCAAGTATTAGCGGCATTGACCAGACTTCGTCAGATCTGTTGTCATCCGGCAACGTTTGCATCAAATTATCATGGTGGAAGCGGCAAGCTGGATCTGCTTATGGAGCAATTACCGGATATATTGGAGGGTGGTCACAGTGTGATCGTTTTTTCACAATTTACTTCAATGCTTTCAATTATTGCGCACGAGTTGAAACAAAGAAATATTCCGTTTTTCTATTTGGCGGGATCGACCAGCGCGCAGGAGCGTAAACGCGAGGTCAAGGAGTTTAACCGCGGTGAAGTCAAAGTGTTTTTGATCTCCTTGAAGGCGGGAGGAACCGGTTTGAATCTGACAGGAGCTGATACTGTGATCCATTTTGATCCGTGGTGGAATCCGGCAGTTGAGGATCAGGCAACGGATCGTGCGTACCGCATTGGACAAAAGAAGAAAGTACAAGTGATCAAATATGTGATGAAAGATTCGATCGAGGAAAAGATCTATGAATTGCAGAAACGCAAAAAACAGCTTTCTGATCAGTTGATCCAGGCAGGGGAGAGTTTTGTAACACAGTTGACGATGGAAGAGATCAAAGAACTGTTTTTATAAAAAATATTTCTTGCAATATATTGCAGAGTGTGGTATTCTGTTGAAGTTGTGAGTAGAGATATTCCGCTGTTACGGTTGCAAAAAGCACAAAAGTATTAAGAATGTCAACATCAAAAAGGAGGTTCAACATGAACGATATTATTAAGGCGATTGAAAACGAACAGTTAAAGTCTGACATCACAGATTTTAATGTAGGTGATACCGTAAAGGTATACGCAAAGGTTATTGAGGGTTCCAGAGAGCGTATCCAGGTATACGAGGGAACTGTTCTTAAGAGACAGAACGGTGGAGCTCGCGAGACATTTACAGTTAGAAAACTTTCAAACGGTGTAGGCGTAGAAAAGACTTGGCCATTGCATTCTCCGATTATTGATAAGATCGAGGTAGTACGCAGAGGTAAAGCTAGAAGAGCAAAATTGTTCTATCTTCGTGACCGCATTGGTAAAGCTGCTAAGGTTAAAGAGATCGTTAAATAAGTAGTTTCATAGACGGACGTATTGGACAGGCGTTATGCGTTATAGCATAACGTCTGTTTTGTTTTTGAAACAGACATCCGGGGCGATCCTTCAGGCATGTATTCATCAGAGACATAACAAAATAAGAAATCACACAAATGTAACATTCTTGATGAATATTTGTAACATATTTATGCTAATATATACATCCGTTAGTAGAAAGTATTATATTACATCAGATATGGAGGAAGAGGATTGTTATGAAGAAGGGATATCAGATAGTAATAGGAGCGGCTGTTGCTTTGGCTCTTGTTGGGGGAGGTCTTGCAGGCAGAGCGATGTATGCGGAGCATCAGAGGAATCAAGCTGCAGCAGAGCATGCAAAGCAGGAAAAACTGATGAACGATAAAGTAACTTCCCATGCAGATAAAACCTATGGAAATAAATGGATACTGGATACGGAGCTGTCCGGTAAAACGGCAGAGCAGATCACACCGCTACTCAAAGCAGTAATGCAGAAATATAGCGAACGAAAAGTGACGATCACAGTAGATGGGGAAGCACAGACGTACTCTATGAAAGACTGTAAAGAAAAGATCCGTTATGTTTGCAGTGATGGTACGAAGTTTAAGCCGGGGGAGGAAGATAAACTTGCTCAAAGGCTGATCGCAATGGACAAGGAGCTTTCTGTATTGGATCAGTATGCGATCATTCAACAGGAGATGAAACCTTCTGCAGAAAAGATTACAATTGAATGTAAATCATCTTCTAAGGGACTGAAGGCAGTACGGTCATCATTACAATCCAAGTATGTGATCCCGGTTACTAATGCACATATGAAGGCAAATGGCAAGATTACAGGTACGAAGGATGGTCAGGCATTAGATTTAGATGCTATCCAAAAAGATTTGAAAACCTATTTAAATAGTAGTGAGCAGAAAGATTATGAAAATAGTTATGCGACGAGTGTTGTGAAACCGAGCTGGTATCCAAAAGATCTTAAAAAGGTTAACACCGTGATTTCTTCGTATGAGACGACATTTGTACATACGACGGATCGTGGGCATAATATTCAAGTGGGAGCATCTCGTGTCAATGGCATTTGTTTGCTGCCGGGAGAAAGCTGTTCCTTTGATGAGAGGATCCATGATAACTCGGATGGCCAGGCTTTTCGTAAAGCAAGTTCGTATTTGCGGGGACAGGTAGTGCAAACGGATGGCGGTGGAATTTGTCAAATATCTACAACAGCGTACAATGCGATTCTGCGTGCCGGAATATTGCCGGCAAAGCGCTATCCGCACAGCATGCCGGTGCATTATGTGCCATTGGGGTTAGATGCGGCAATATCAGAAGGTGTTAAAGATTTAAAGATTACCAATACACTGGATGTACCGATCATGATCTATGCGAAAACGAAGAAAAATCGTTTGATCTTTGAAGTGAAATCTTATAAGAATGCACTGAAAGGGTATCAATATAAGCCGCGAGCAGTACAGCTTTCCAGTGTTAGCGCAAAAGCTTATCTGGATATCTATAAAGGAAAGAAAAAAGTGAGATCCATTTTGCTGCACACTGATAAATATCAGCAGCACAGCTAGGATTGCAAAGTCCCTTTCAATATTCTTCGACATATATTTAAAACAGGAAAACGCTATCGTGTATTATGTACGATAGCGTTTTTTTTCGTCCCATTCAAAATTTGATGACAGCTTGTCGACTGTACGAAGTCTGAGACCGATCATGTTTATAAGTGGGATCAACAGGTGATCACAGTACCGGTTTTACCTTGAACACCGGCCAATGCAGTGTCAATGCTTGTAATGATTGATTTGCGACCATTGCCGGAAGAAGCAAAAGAAACGGCTGCTTCGACCTTAGGCAGCATTGCACCGGAAGAAAATTGATTCTCATTAATGTATTTTGTTGCATCTTCTACGCTCATTGCATCTAATGGTGTTTCTGTTGACGTGCCATAGTTCAATGCGACTTTTTCAACACCGGTAAGTAACAATAAGATGTCTGCATCCAGACTTTCTGCTAAGCATGCGCTAGTTACATCCTTTTCGATAACAGCGCTGGCGCCCTTTAGACGTGTGCCCTGCTGCAGTACCGGAATGCCTCCGCCACCGGCAGCGATGACGATCTGCTCTGCATCCATTAATGCCTTGATTGCATCAAGCTCGTAAATTTCAATCGGACGTGGGGCAGCGATGACACGCTGATAACCTTTACCAGGAACTTCCTTTACATGATTACCTTTATCTTTTTCTTTTTTAGCCTCTGCTTCTGTCATAAAACGACCGATTTCTTTTGATGGATAGCTAAAAGCTGCATCAAATGGATCTACACGAACCTGTGTGATCAAAGTAGATACCGGTTTGTAGATGCCGCGGTTAAGCAATTCTGTGCGGATTTCATTTTGAAGATCATAGCCGATATAACCTTGACTCATTGCGCTGCAAATAGACATAGGTGCTACGGTGTTACTTGGTTCCAAACGGCTGTACTCTGTCATTGCAGAGTGTATCATGCCGACCTGTGGACCATTGCTGTGTGTGATCACAACCTGATATTTTGCTTCGATCAGATCTGCAATTGCAGCAGCAGCGTTTTTGACAGCTTCTTTTTGTTCCGGGAATGTTTTTCCTAAGGCACTGTGGCCTAATGCAACAACAATTTTTTTACTATTCATATGCAATATCTCCATTCATATTTATTTATCATTAATAATGCGATATCTTCGGTAGCTTATACCGATAGAACTGTATTTATTTTACCATGGCGTCTAATGAAAATCAACAGAAAGCCATGAAAAGGGGACTGATCAAAAGGAGAGGGAGGACTGGCGATTCAGCGAGTTCAGCTTCACAAAATAAGTTAGCTCTAACAAACTGTTAAATAATATAAATGAAATGGCTGTTTGAAACTAATTTTCTAAAAAAATCAAAAAAACACTTTTCAAACCCAAAAAAGTGTGCTATAGTATCAGCAGTTGAATAAATAACAGACAAGAACAACGGCGTTCTCAAATTTATTTGGGTGCGTCTTTTTTTTTGGAAATTGGCATTACACTTTAGAATCTTAAGAAAAGATGCTAAAATGGAGTGGTAATCTGTTGATTCAACGAAGTATATAAGGTTTGTGAGACATCATAGACGTGGCTTCGGTGTCAGTTCACGTTGACAGCAGGAAATGACAACAGCGATGGACAACAAGACGGACAGCATGGTGAGTGAGCAGACATCATAAAATATACAAACCTTATTGTAAACTACATATTAATATGAAAGGAAGGTAGTAACATGGAAAACAACGTACTTGAGCAGGTTTATGGGAAAAACGTGTTCAACGATGAAGTGATGCAGGCAAAGCTTCCAAAGGATGTGTATAAATCTTGGAAGAAGACGCTGGAGAATGGTGAGGATCTGGATGTAGACATCGCCAATGTCGTTGCACATGCAATGAAGGAATGGGCACTTGAACACGGTGCAACACATTACACACATTGGTTCCAGCCGATGACAGGCGTAACTGCTGAGAAACATGATTCTTTCCTTAGTCCGGCATCTAAGAGCAGACCGGTATTGGAATTCTCAGGTAAGGAGTTAATCAAAGGTGAGCCAGATGCATCTTCATTCCCATCCGGTGGTATTCGTGCAACATTTGAGGCTAGAGGATATACAGCCTGGGATTGTACTTCACCGGCATTCTTGAAAGAGGATGCAGCAGGAGTGACTTTATGCATTCCAACAGCGTTCTGTTCTTATACAGGTGAGGCACTTGATAAGAAAACTCCACTGCTTCGTTCTATGGAGGCAATCAGCAAGCAGGCAGTTCGTATTATGAAGCTGTTTGGTTATGACGATGTCAAAAAAGTATCTTGTTCCGTTGGACCAGAGCAGGAGTATTTTTTGGTCGATAGAGAAAAATATCTGCAGCGTAAGGATTTGATCTTTAGCGGACGTACTTTATTTGGAGCACCGGCACCGAAGGGACAGGAGTTAGATGACCACTATTTTGGTACGATTAAAGAGCGTATTGCTTCCTTTATGAAAGATTTGAATGAAGAGTTATGGAAACTCGGCATTCTTGCGAAGACACAGCATAATGAGGTGGCTCCGGCACAGCACGAGATGGCACCGATCTTCACTACTGCCAATATTTCGACAGACCATAACCAGTTAGTTATGGAAATTATGAAAAAGGTAGCGAAGAGACATGGTATGGAGTGTCTGCTGCATGAGAAACCGTTTGCAGGAGTAAATGGTTCCGGTAAGCATAACAACTGGTCTATCGTAACGGATACCGGTATCAACTTGTTGGATCCGGGCAAAAAACCTCATGAGAATACTAAGTTCCTTTTGTTCTTAGCCGCAGTTATTAAAGCAGTAGATGAGAACGCAGAATTGCTTCGTCTGTCTGCTTCTAATCCGGGCAATGATCATCGACTTGGTGCTAATGAGGCACCACCGGCTATTATTTCTATCTTCTTGGGAGAACAGCTTGAAGATATTATTGAACAGATCGTGCGTGGAGATCTTTCTTCTTCCATTCATGGTACTAAGCTGGATACAGGTGTTCATGTACTTCCGGTACTTCGTAAGGATGCGACAGACCGTAACCGTACATCACCATTTGCCTTCACCGGTAATAAATTTGAGTTCCGTATGTTAGGTTCTTCAATGTCAATTGCAGGTGTGAATTTCATCTTGAACACAATGGTTGCAGATGTACTTAATCAGTTTGCTGACGAATTGGAAAAGGCGGATGACTTCGATGTAGCAGTCAACGAATTGATCAAGAAAACCGTTACCGAGCATCAGAGAGTTATCTTTAACGGTGATGGATACTCAGATGAGTGGGTTGCTGAAGCAGAGAAACGTGGTCTTCCAAATGTAAAGTCTTTCGTAGAGGCAATTCCATATCTTGTTACTGATAAGACAATCTCTATGTTTGAGAGACAGGGCGTCATGACTAAGACAGAGCTTGAGTCTCGTGCAGAAATCAATTATGAGACTTATTCTAAGACGATCAATATTGAGGCAAAGACAATGATTGATATGGCTGGTAAGCAGTATATTCCGGCAGTTATCAGTTATGTAACAACTTTGGCTGATTCGATCAATAGCATCACAGCGGCTTGCGATAGTGCAGATGTTTCTGTTCAGAAAAATCTTTTGACGAAATGTTCTGCATTGCTTGCAAAAGCACAGAGTGCATTGGCTAACTTGGAAAATGTAGAGACTCTTGCAGCTGCTAAGAGTGAGGGACAGGAGCAGGCTATGTACTTCCGTGAGGTAGTATTCCCTGCAATGACAGAACTTCGTGCACCAATTGATGAGTTGGAAATGATTGTGGATGAAGAATTCTGGCCGGTACCTACATATGGCGAGTTATTGTTTGAAGTATAAGCGTGCTTTCATATTAATATTCCCAATTAATAAATGAAAAGTGGAGGAACCTGCGTAATGCAGGTTCTTCTGCTTTTAAATAGAATCTTCGGTTGCAAAACAAGACAAAACCAAGTATACTAAATAAGATATTGAAGGAAGTAGATGGAGAGTACACATATTCTCTCACTGGATAGGAGTGTTTTTGTGAAAGATGCAGAACAGGTAAAGCAAAGATTTTCCCTCAAAGAGGCCTTTTTGAATTGGATCGGTCTGTTTTTGGTATTAGTAGCAGTCGTGATCTTGTATTTTGTGATCAGAAATATGAGTTATTTTCTTAAAATTATAGCTGGATTTATAAAGATTTTAATGCCGGTTATTTATGGTGCAGTGATCGCTTATTTAGTGAATCCGTTATGTAAGCGTTTTTATCGGTTGCTTTGTCGTACCGGGAAAGATAAAGAGCTGTCTGACCGTACTAAAAAAATATTCTATAGTTTTAGTATTGTTTTGGGACTTGTCAGCGGTATTTTGATCATCGTTATTTTGGGATGGATGGTATTTCCGGAAGTATATAAAAGTATCCTGTCTATGGTTGATAATCTGCCGGAGCAGGTTAATCATTATTATACGGAATTGACCAAATGGCTGACGGACAATCCATATCTTGCCGGGCATATACAGAAGATGCTTTTGCAGGTGACAGATTACTTTGACGCAAAGATGAACAGCGAGTTGTATCCATGGCTTCAAAAGGAATTGCTTCCAAATGTGAACACATTTGCCGGTTATTTTGCAAGTGGAGTTATGAGTTTTGTCAGCGTTTTATATAATCTGTTTATTGGTCTGATCGTCGCTATTTATCTGCTTGGGAGCAAACGGGAGTTTTTGGGACAGGCCAAGAAGATCCTGTATAGTATGTTCCGTAAAGATCAGGCAGATGTGATCTCACATTATACGCAATTGGCAAATCAGATGTTTAGTGGGTTTATTGTTGGAAAGATTGTTGATTCGACAATTATCGGGGTGATCTGTTTCCTGTTTATGTCAATCTTTCAATTTCCATATGCATTGTTAGTCAGTCTGATCGTTGGCGTGACCAATGTTATACCGGTATTTGGTCCTTATATTGGTGCAGTACCAAGTGTTCTGCTGATCTTGATCGTAAATCCGGTACAGGCGATCTATTTTGCAATCTGGATCATTGTGTTGCAGCAATTAGATGGTAACGTTATTGGACCTGCAATTCTTGGAGAATCCACTGGCCTTAGTGCGTTTTGGGTGCTGTTTGCAATCCTTTTGTTTGGTGGCTTATGGGGTATTCTTGGAATGTTAGTCGGTGTGCCGTTGTTTGCTTTGATCTATCAGATTATTTCGGATATTGTCAATGCCAGACTGGAGCGGCGTAAGATGTCAACGATCACAGATCATTATATGGATCTGAAGGAGATCGTGACACAGGAAGATGGCATGGTTTACGTCAAGTATACAGAGGATGAGTTATCCGGCAAAGCAAAAAAGCAGGAGAGTGATTTTATGAAAAACCTGCGCCGTATATGGAATGAGAAGAGTGTCTCTGTATTAAAAAAGCAGAAGGGTGATTCTGACAAAACATCTACAGGTAAAGTTTTGGATGATAAAAAAACAGTAGATAAAACGGCAGCAAACGCATCGAAGGATGAGAATGATTCTTGACCAAATATAAGAAATATACTATAATTAAATGATTGTTGTGTTGCGAAATATGTTACAGTAGGATATTACTGCTGTAATGATCGCATGACATATAAGGTGTCTACAGAAATGGAGAGTAACATGATTAAGAGTATGACAGGATTTGGGCGGTATGAGACTGTTACAGATGAATACCGCATTGCAGTAGAGATCAAATCGGTCAATCATCGATATTGCGATCTGAATATTAAGCTGCCTAAGAAATTTAACGAGATAGAAAATACGCTTCGTATGATGATGAAAGAAATTGCTGAGCGTGGCAAGGTAGATGTATATGTAAGTTATGAGGATTACGCAGGCAAAGGAACGCATGTTCACTATCATCCGCAGATTGCCAAAGAGTATGTGAAGGTTGCGGCACAGGTAGCTGAAGAGTTTGAACTGCATAATTCCCTGTCTGCGCAAAGACTCCTTGGATTTGCAGATGTCATTAGCTTGGAAGAAGAGAGCAATGATCTGGAGTCGGTATTCCCAATAGTGACGCAGACTTTGCAAAAGGCAGGCGAACAGTTTATTGCATCGAGAGAGCGGGAAGGTGAACAGTTATATCAGGATATCAAAGGAAAGTTGGCGTATTTGCTCACATTAGTTGCTCAGGTTGAAGAGCGCTCACCACAGATGCTACAGGAACATCGACAGAAATTACTGGAGAAAGTACAGGAGCTGTTGGGTGATCGCAAGATCGATGAAGGGATTTTGGCAACGGAGCTCATCGTCTATGCGGATAAAGTATGTGTAGATGAGGAGACGGTAAGACTACGCAGTCATATTGATGCAATGAGTGAAACACTGGATATGCAGGAGGCTATTGGTCGAAAACTTGACTTTATTGCGCAGGAAATGAATCGTGAGGCAAATACGATTCTTTCTAAAGCGAATGATAAGGAGCTTTCCGGTATTGCAATCAACTTGAAGACCGAGATCGAGAAGATCCGTGAGCAGATTCAAAATATCGAGTGATATTGTGGGACATGGATAATAAAGAAGGATTTGTATGTTAATTAACATAGGTTTTGGAAATGTAGTAAATATGGACAAAGTCATCAGCATTGTCCGTGCTGATGCAGCACCTGTAAAAAGGATGGTTCAGGTTGCCAGGGATGGAGGAATGGCAGTAGATGCCACTTGTGGCCGTAAGACTAAGTGCGTGTTAGTCATGGATAGCGGTCATATTGTATTATCGGCGTTGCAGCCGGAGACAATTGAAAATCGTGTAACAGATAATCCGAGTGCAGGAGGAAAAGAAGATGACTAAAAAAGGAATACTTACTGTGATTTCTGGTTTTTCAGGTGCAGGTAAAGGTACCATTGTTCATGAATTAGTGGATCGTTATGGATATGCGGTATCCATTTCAGCAACGACGCGGGATCCGCGTGCCGGTGAGCAGGATGGGGTTCATTATTTTTTCAAAACAAAAGAAGAGTTTGAGCAGATGATCGCTGATGGTGCGTTGATCGAATATGCTTCTTATGTAGATAATTATTATGGAACACCCAAAGATTATGTTATGCAGAAACTGGAACAGGGAATTGATGTAATATTGGAGATAGAAATGCAGGGTGCATTGAAGGTAAAAGAACGTTTTCCGGAAGTGTCTCTGATCTTTATTACACCGCCTGATGCGAAAGTGCTGCGCGAACGTTTGGAGGGACGCGGTACAGAAACGCAGGATGTGATTGAAAAGCGGCTTGCCAGAGCAGCACAGGAATGCGCATATATGGATCAATATGATTATATTGTGATCAATGATGATCTTGATGTATGTGTAGAACAGATTCATGGCCTGATTCAGGCACTTCATTGGAAATGCGTAAATCAACAGGGACAAATTGCCAAGATGAAGGGTGAATTTGCAAATAAGGCATAATTTGTTATACTGTAAACGGAAGTATTATAAATGCTTCAATGGAAATGTTTGCAATCTCAATAGTGAGATTTCAATAGATATGATATGCAAGATAGAAAGGGGATTTTTATTATGTTACATCCATCTTACACAGATTTAATGCAGTTGGTAAATAGCGAGGTTGAAAGCGGAGAGGCTCCGGTTGTAAATAGCCGTTATTCTATTGTGTTAGCAACATCAAAACGAGCTCGTCAGTTGATTGATGGCGTTCCGGCAATGAGTCATCCGTCTTGTCCAAAGCCATTGTCTGTGGCCATTGATGAGTTGAATTCATCTAAGATTCATATTTTGAGCGAAGAAGAAGCTGCTGCTGCCAATGCACGCAGAGAAGCTAAAAAGAAAGAGGCAGAGGAAATGGATGAGATGGTCTTTTCTTTGGATGAAGAAGATGATGTAGAAGCGGAAGCAGCAGATACTGCAGATGAGATGTCCGCCGAAGAAGAATAATATAAAATACGGATGAGGGAAGTGAGGTTGTCATGAGCAAGGAAATTGATAGCGAAGAGGTATATGAGGATGATACTCCGGAATTGGAGCAGGCAGATGCCCTAGAGGACTATGATGCTGTAGAGGATGAAAAACAGGCTGCAAAAAATACAGAGGAATCTGATAAAGATACAGAGGATGCACAGGATGAAGTCTCCAAAAAGAAAAAGATTCGTGGCATTATAGCTGAATTGTGTTTATATGCGGCGATCATTATAGTTTGTGGTGTGTTTGTTCCAAGATATGTTATTCAGCGAACGATTGTTGATGGTAAGTCGATGATGAATACGCTCAAAGATGGAGAAAATTTATTAGCAGAAAAGGTTTCTTATCGTTTCGGAGAACCTAAAAGATTTGATGTTATTGTATTTTATCCGTATGGCAGAGACAATGATGCTTATTATATTAAACGAGTGATCGGTTTACCCGGAGAGACGGTACAGATTAAAGGATCCACAATATATATTGATGGCAAACCATTAAAGGAGAATTACGGCAAAGATCCAATTGATTATGCAGGAATAGCAGAGAAGCCGATCAAGCTTGGTGATGATGAATACTTTGTGCTTGGTGATAATCGTGAGATCAGTCGGGACAGCCGTTATGAAGAGGTGGGTAAAGTCAAACGAAAAAATATCGAAGGACGTGCAGTTTTGCGTATATATCCATTCGATAAGTTTGGTACATTTCGATAATACAAGTTTAGATCGTTCAAACAGAAGGGATGAGAGATTATGAAAAGAAGGATTAAGGCGTTAGCTGTAATTATGGCGGCTGTTTTGATGGTTTCCGGTGCGGGCAGTACGCTATATGAGAATGGTGTGAAAGCCGATGCAAAGGATACACTGAAATGGAATAGTGCGATAACAAAAGTAAAGGTTAAGAAACGTGTCGCACTTACTGTGAATGTAGAGGCGTCCAAGGTTCAGTGGTCTGTCGCAGGCAAAAATGCTGCAACAGCAGATCTTGCTTCGGCTAATGCTTATGCATCTGTTGATCACAATGGAGTCGTGACAGGCAAAAAGATTGGTAACGCAACTATCGTGGCAGTTTATCAAGGTCAGAAGATCAAACGAAAACTTCATATTGCCGGTAAAAAGAAAATTGCATTAGATGCCGGACATCAGTCCCGTGGTGATTCTCGTAAAGAACCGGTAGGACCTGGTTCTTCTGTAAGAAAAGCACGCGTTGCAGGTGGTGCAACCGGTGTTGCAAGCAGAGTTCCGGAGTATAAATTTACATTGTCTGTAGCCAAACGTCTTCAAAAAGAATTGAAGAAACGCGGCTATGAGGTATATATGGTTCGTACCAAAAATAATGTAAATATCAGTAACAAAAAACGAGCAATGCTTGCTAATAAGAGTGGTGCAGATATTTATATTCGTATACATGGGGACAGTAGTGGTTCCAGAGGAGTAAAAGGTGCCAGCATTTTTTATCCATCGGCTAGAAACCCTTATGTATCAAGGTTGAGTCGATCTTCCAAGCGTTTATCTAAGAAATTATTAAATGCTTATTGCAAAAAGACGGGTATCAAGAAAAGAGGTTGTAGTGGAAGAGATGATCTAACGGGAACCAATTGGAGCAAAATTCCAGTTACTTTAATTGAGTGTGGATTTTTAAGTAATCCGTCTGAGGATCGAAAACTGCAGAATAAAAGTTTCCAAAAGAAAATGGCAGTCGGAATGGCAAATGGCGTTGATGCGTATTTTGGATACTAAAGATTGGGGGCAGTAATTCGATGCAAACGTTAAAAAATCTTATGGAAGACACTGTGTTGGAAAAAATTGACAGCTTATGGCCACAGACAAATTATTGTATGTGCGATCGGTGCAGATTGGATATAGCTTGTTATTCTTTGAACCATCTGCCAACGCGGTATGTGACAACCAATGCAGGAGCGGTGTTACATAAATTTGATTCCTTGACCACGCAGTCGGATGCGGAGATTACAGCATGTGTATACCGTGCGATTCAAATGGTCGGAGAATGCCCAAATCATGAGGTTTTTGAGAGTTCGAATACTGATTCTGATCAAAAAAATTAAAAAAATAAAAAAAATGCTTGCATTTTGTTGGAATATGTTGTATAGTATTTTTTGTTGGCGCGTCAATGAGATGCGCACAATGAGGTCTGTTGGTCAAGCGGCTAAGACGTCGCCCTCTCACGGCGAAAACAGGGGTTCGATTCCCCTACAGACTGCTCGCTGTGTTTACACAGTAGACAATTTAATAATTAAGATGGTCTGTTGGTCAAGCGGCTAAGACGTCGCCCTCTCACGGCGAAAACAGGGGTTCGATTCCCCTACAGACTGCTATGTTTTTTGTAAAACAGCTCAACCCGTTAAAAGAACCTGTAAGAATACAGGTTCTTTTAATTTGCTATAAACTTTTTTGAAAGGGATTTTGCGTTCTTCGGCAATTGTATTAGTTTTTCTTGAATTCTAATAACTCTAAGCCCTCATTATCTTCTAATACCATGCGGATCATCCAGTCGTTGACAAAGAGCAAGAGAGGATTTCCTTTCATATCTTTAACTGCTTTGACGTTATTCATTCGTTTTAATTTTGTTACATCGGTAGTTGGATCTCCAACCCAGCGAATAAATCCGTAAGGAAGTGATTCTAAGCGGATTTCACAGCCATATTCATTTTCTAATCGATATTTCAGTACATCAAATTGCAATACACCGACAACACCGACAATGATCTCCGACATTCCGGCGGTGTATTCCTGAAAGATCTGAATAGCACCTTCCTGTGCAATCTGTGTGATTCCTTTGACAAACTGTTTACGTTTCATCGAATTAAGCTGGATAACACGTGCAAAATGTTCAGGAGCAAAGGTCGGTATCCCTTCATACTCAAATTTGCTGCCAGGCATTG
This sequence comes from Clostridium sp. OM05-6BH, assembly GCF_003481635.1. Lineage (NCBI taxonomy): Bacteria > Bacillati > Bacillota > Clostridia > Eubacteriales > Clostridiaceae > Clostridium > Clostridium sp. OM05-6BH. The sequence continues at coordinate 185,254 of NZ_QULH01000004.1, forward strand.
TGATCGTATCACCAATAGAAAACAGTCCTGGATCAAAGACACCGATCACATCACCGGCATAGGCTTCGCTGATAACCTGGCGATCTTGAGCCATGATCTGCTGTGGCTGTGATAAACGCAGCTTACGACCGCTCTGTACGTGATATACTTCCTTGTCTGCCTGAAACTTACCGGAGCAGATACGGAGGAAAGCAATACGGTCACGGTGTGCTTTATTCATGTTGGCCTGAATCTTAAATACAAAGGCTGAAAAATCATTGGTCAGTGGATCGATTTCGCCTTCGTTAGACATTCTAGGCAGTGGAGAAGTTGTCATTTCCAAAAAGTATTTCAAAAAGGTTTCAACTCCAAAGGTAGTCAGTGCAGATCCAAAAAATACCGGTGATAATTCACCTTTTTGAACCTGTTCCAGATCCAATGGATCACTCGCACCGTCTAACAGTTCGATCTCGTCGATCAGTTGATCGTAGAGTTCTTCGGTTGCCAGCTCTTTGAGTGCGGGATCGTTGATGTCATAATCTGTCTCTGCAGCCGATTTTGCACCACCGGTAGATACCGATTCAAAAGTGCGGACGGTTTTGGCACGGCGGTCATAAATGCCCTTAAAACGTTTTCCAGATCCAATTGGCCAGTTTACCGGACAGGTGCGGATGCCGAGTACGGACTCGATATCATCCAGCAATTCGAAGGAATCCCTCGCCTCTCGGTCCATTTTATTGATAAACGTAAAGATTGGAATATGGCGCATAACGCAAACCTTAAACAATTTGATCGTCTGAGCTTCGACACCTTTGGAAGCATCAATGACCATGACTGCGGAATCTGCAGCCATTAAGGTACGATACGTATCCTCTGAGAAGTCCTGATGTCCCGGTGTATCCAGGATGTTGATGCAAAAATCATCATACTTAAATTGCAATACCGAAGAGGTAACAGAAATACCACGTTCTTTTTCGATTTCCATCCAGTCTGACACTGCATATTTGGAATTTGCTTTTCCTTTGACAGAGCCGGCTGTATTGATCGCACCACCGTAAAGCAGAAACTTTTCAGTCAATGTGGTTTTACCGGCATCCGGGTGGGAAATGATCGCAAATGTTCTTCTTTTTTTGATTTCGTTTGTTATTTCTTCCGACATATGATTCGTCTCCATTTCCATGATTTGTTCACGGCATTGATAAAACAATGCGTGACCATCTTTTTATTATACGGGAAAAGGGGCGGGGTTTCAACCGAGAAGTTCTAAATGAAATACAGGCGGCATACAATAGCGTAAGTCATGCGTGAAAATAATGGAGGAAAGTAGATGGCTACAGTAATGTTAGATGCCGGTCATGGGGGATATGACAGCGGAGCTGTTTATGGAGATCGATACGAAAAAAACGATACACTAAGTCTTGTGCTGGCAGTTGGAACGATATTAGAAAATAATGGTGTCGATGTGTTATACACACGTACTACAGATGTTTATCAGAGTCCAAATGAAAAAGCGGGGATTGCGAATCGCAGTGATGCGGATTACTTTATTTCCATTCATCGTAATTCCAGCCCGGATCCAAACACATATTCCGGAGTAGAAACGTTGGTCTATCGGGACAGCGGAATACCGGCAGTATTTGCGCAAAACATCAACAACGAGCTGGCAAGGATCGGATTTGCAAATCTAGGGACAGAAGAAAGACCAAATCTAGCTGTCCTTCGGGGGACTAGGATGCCGGCCGCATTAGTAGAGGTGGGATTTATTAATACCGATCAGGATAATCAGATCTTTGATCTAAAATTTCCGGAAATGGCGCAGGCGATAGCAAATGGTATTATGCAGACTGTGCAGGGAGCAGATGTGACGGCGAACGAAGCGGTCGTGTACCGTATCGAAATGGGAATGTTTCGACATAAGAAAAATGCAGAGACATTAGCTGCGAATCTACAGGAAGATGGCATATCCTGCTATATTGAACCACAGGGAAGTTATTTTATTGTCTGCCATGGTGCTTTTGCGGATAAGGAAAGAGCCAGGGAAATGGAAGAAAAGCTTTTTTTGGCTGGATATGAGACTAGAATCACCTGTGTGGGAGAACAATAATTGGTCAAAATACGAAAAAAAGGCATGAAATGCCCGAAATATGCGAAAAAACAGCGAAAAACTCTTGCTTTTTTGACGGCAGAGTGTTAGAATATGCTTTGTAATAGATGTTAATGAAGAGTGGACTGCGAAAAAGTCCACTCTTTCATTTTGAAGAAAAGAGGTTATGTTTTTGACAAGAAGGGAAGAATATGAAGCTAAGGCAGAGCAGATGCTTACTCCTTTAATGGAAGAACATGGATTTGAATTAGTGGATGTAGAGTATGTCAAGGAAGCCGGAAATTGGTATCTGCGTGCTTACGTAGACAAAGAGGGTGGAATTACTCTGGACGATTGTGAACTCGTCAACCGCGCCTGGAGTGATATGATGGATGCGGATGATTTCATTGAGGATGCCTACATTTTGGAGGTTAGCTCCCCAGGGTTGGGAAGACAGCTCAAGAAGGAAAAGGACTTCAAGAGAAGCATTGGAGAAGATATTGACTTACATTTTTACAAAGGGCAGAAAATACCCGGAGGGAAAAATGGCAAGGAAGTCACTGTGAAGGATCTGACGGGAACGCTTTTAGCGTTTACGACGGATACGATAACGATACAGACGGATTTCGCACCGGAATATGTGGTGAACCGGTCCGAAGTTTCCAAAGTAAACTTAACGATTGATTTTTAGATTTGGAGGAAAGAGCAATGGCTGCAAGAAAAACAAAGAGTACAAAGGCAGATCGCACAGAGCTTATTGAAGCATTAAATGCGATCGAGAAGGAGAAACAGATCAGCAAAGATATCATTTTGGAAGCGATTGAAAACTCCTTATTGGCTGCGTGCAAAAATCAGTTTGGTAAATCAGAAAATATACGTGTCAACATCGACAGAGAGACTGGCGAAGTAAAAGTGTTTGCCGACTATGAAGTGGTAGAAGACGACATGATAGAAGACGATGCACTTCAGATTGGAATTACTGAAGCAAAACTGCGTTTTCGTGATGATGTTGGGGTTGGTGAGAAAGTCAGCACCGAGGTAACACCAAAGAATTTTGGTCGTATTGCCGCACAGAAAGCAAAACAGGTTGTAGTGCAGAAGATCCGTGAGGAAGAGCGCAAAGTGTTGTATGTACAGTATTTGGAAAAAGAACGTGAAGTGATCACAGGTATTGTCCAGCGTTACAGTGGCAAAAATGTCTGCATTAATCTTGGCAGAGTTGATGCCATCTTAATGGAGAGTGAGCAGGTTCGCGGTGAGCATTTCCGACCAACAGAACATATTAAGCTGTATGTCGTAGAAGTTAAGGATACACCAAAGGGACCACGAATTACTGTTTCACGTTCCCATCCGGAATTTGTAAAGAGACTGTTCGAGGAAGAAGTTACAGAGATACAGGACGGTATCGTTACGATTGAGAGCATTGCACGTGAGGCCGGATCTCGTACAAAGATTGCCGTAAGCACAGTTGATCCTAATGTAGATGCGGTAGGTGCTTGTGTAGGTATGAACGGAAGTCGTGTTAATGCAATCGTAAATGAGCTTCGAGGCGAGAAGATTGATATAGTAAATTGGAGCGATATGCCGGAGATATTTATTGAAAATGCACTTAGTCCGGCGATGGTTATGGATGTCAGCATTGATGAGTATGAAAAGACAGCACGAGTGATCGTACCTGAAAATCAGCTTTCACTGGCAATTGGTAAAGAGGGACAGAATGCCCGTCTTGCAGCGAAATTGACCGGATACAAGATTGATATTAAGTGCGAATAAGATTAACAAGTAATTGCAGGTGAAAACGAAACTATTCGTGAAGGGAGATGTCGGTATTTGGCAGTAACAAAAGGTGTTCGCCCTAAAAAAGTCCCAATGCGTCAATGTATGGGATGTGGCGAAAAGAAAGAGAAAAAGGACTTGATACGCATTATTCGGACTCCGGATGAAGAGATTGTATTAGATGTTACCGGTAAGAAAAATGGAAGAGGTGCCTATCTTTGTGATTCGATCTCTTGTCTTTCAAAGGCGAGAAAGAAAAAAGCAATTGACCGGGCATTGAATATGACAATTCCAGAAGACGTGTATCAACAACTTGAAAAGGAGATGATGAATCATGCAGATTGATCCGGCCCTTCGTATGTTGGGTCTGGCAGCAAAAGCCGGAAAAGTTGCCAGCGGTGAGTTTATGACAGAAAACTCCGTAAAAACGGGGATGGCTGCATTGGTTATCGTCGCGACAGATGCATCCGACAACACGAAGAAGAAGTTTCGCAACATGTGTGAGTTTTATGAAGTCCCAATGTATGAGTTTGGCATCAAAGATGTATTAGGACATTCGATCGGAAAAGAATTTCGAGCATCTTTGGCAGTTAATGATGAGGGATTAGCACAAGCAATTATGAAGAAAATGGACTAGGAGGCATGTAAGTATATGGCTAAAATGAAGATATATGAATTCGCAAGAAGTTTACAGGAAAGATATCCGGATATTAAGGGAAAAGATTTGGTGAAGCTTTTGCAGGAAAATAATTTTGATGTAAAGGCACCACAGAGCAGCATTGAAGATGCAGCGATCGCTTTTTTGCTGAAGCACTTTAATGGCAAACCGGAACCTAAGAAAGAAGAGGAGCCGGCGTATACTGTTCCTGTGAAGCGTGAATCTAATGTGAAGAAGAATCAGGAAAAGAAAAAGGCACAGGAAGAAGAGAAAAAAGTAGAAGAAACAAAGAAGGAAGAAACTACGAAGAAAGAAACTACGAAGAAAGAGGAATCAGTGACTGTTTCTGAGAAAGATAAAGTAGAGAAAAAGCCGGAAGAGTCTGTAAAGAAGACTGAGGAAACGAAACCTGTTGCTGCGGCAGAAACCAAGGAAGATAACAGTGCACAAACAAAAGAGCCTGTTAAAACAGAGGACAAAGCATTAAAAGCACAGGATCAGGAACGTAAAAACGGACAGAATAATAATCATGGAAATGATCGCAAAGATGACAGACGCGGAAATGATCGTAGAGATAATAACCGTAAAGATGGACAGAATCGTGGCGGCGATCGTAGAGATGGCAACCGTGGTGGTGATCGTAGAGATGGTGGATTCCGCGGAAATGACCGAAGAGATAATAACCGTAGAGATGGTCAGAACGGTAACCGTGGAAATAACCGTAGAGATGGTGGATTCCGCGGAAATGACCGAAGAGATAATAACCGCAGAGATGGTCAGAATGGTAATCGCGGAAATGACCGTAGAGATGGTGGTTTCCGTGGAAACGATCGTAGAGACAACAATAATCGTAGAGATGGTCAGAATAATAATCGTGGTAGCAACAATCGCAATGGTTTTGGTGGCGGACGCAGTGCACAGCCAATGGACACAATGAAGTCAGAGGTAAAGCAGTCCCGTCAGCAGCGTGCCAATAAAGATTCCAGAAGTGCAAAACAGCGCTATGGTAAGGAAAGAAATCGTGACGATTATGAAGACGATATGTTCCAGAACAAAAATGCACGCAAGAAGAAAGATCCAAACCGTAAGGGTGCATTTATCAAGCCGGAGCCGGTTGTAAAGCCTGCTGAGCCGGAAGATGGAATCAGAACGATCACACTGCCGGAGAAGATGACTGTCAAAGAGTTAGCAGACATTATTAAGATTCCACCGGCTACATTGATCAAAGCACAGTTTATGAAGGGTAATGTCGTTACGATGAATCATGAGCTGTCTTATGAAGAGGCAGAGGAGATTGCATTAGAGTATAACTGTATCGCTGAGATGGAAGAGAAGGTCGATCTTGTTGCAGAGCTTCTCAAAGAGGATGAAGAAGATGAATCCTTAATGGTGAAACGTCCTCCGGTTGTCTGTGTAATGGGTCATGTCGATCATGGTAAAACGTCTCTGTTGGATGCAATTCGCGAGACACATGTTACTTCGCGCGAGGCAGGTGGAATTACACAGCATATCGGTGCATATGTTACTGAGTTAAATGGCGAGAAGATCACATTCTTAGATACACCTGGTCATGAGGCATTTACTTCCATGCGTATGCGTGGTGCACAGTCTACCGATATTGCAATTCTCGTAGTCGCAGCAGATGATGGTGTTATGCCACAGACTGTGGAGGCAATCAGTCATGCGAAAGCAGCAGGCGTGGAGATCATTGTTGCAGTGAATAAGATTGATAAACCAAGTGCTAATGTAGAGCGTGTTAAACAGGAATTGGTAGAATATGAATTAGTTGCAGAAGACTGGGGTGGAGATACTATTTTTGTTCCTGTATCTGCACATACTAAGGAAGGTATCGATCAGCTTTTAGAAATGATCCTTCTTACTGCAGAAGTGAATGAATACAAAGCCAATCCAAATCGTAAAGCACGTGGTGTTGTTATTGAGGCACAGCTTGATAAAGGAAGAGGACCTGTTGCAACCGTATTGGTACAGAAAGGTACACTCCATGTAGGTGATAACATTGCGATCGGTGCTGCTTACGGTAAGATCCGTGCTATGATGGATGACAAGGGTCAGCGCGTAAAAGAGGCAACACCATCTACACCGGTAGAGATTCTTGGCCTGCATGCCGTACCGGATGCAGGAGAGATCTTTATGGCAACCGAGAATGATAAAGAAGCAAGAAATATTGCCGAGACTTATATTAATCAGAGCCGTGAAAAACTGTTAGATGATACGAAGTCTAAACTTACTTTGGATGGTCTGTTCTCACAGATCCAGGCAGGTAATATCAAAGAATTAAATATCATTGTTAAGGCGGATGTACAGGGTTCTGTAGAAGCAGTAAAACAGAGTTTGGTTAAGCTTAGCAACGATGAGGTTGCCGTACGTATCATTCATGGTGGTGTTGGTGCGATCAACGAGTCTGATGTATCGCTTGCAAGTGCATCGAATGCGATCATCATCGGTTTCAATGTAAGACCGGATAATACTGCAAAAGAAATTGCAGATCGTGAGAAAGTTGATCTTCGTCTGTATAAAGTTATTTACAATGCGATTGAAGATGTAGAGGCTGCCATGAAGGGTATGCTCGATCCGGAATACGAAGAGAGAGTAACCGGTCACGCAGAAGTTCGTCAGACGTTCAAGGCATCCGGTGTTGGTATCATCGCCGGTTCCTATGTACTGGATGGTAAGATTGTTCGCGACTGCAAGGTTCGTATTACCCGTGAGGGCGAGCAGATCTTCGACGGTAAACTGGCATCTTTGAAGAGATTTAAGGATGATGTAAAAGAAGTAGCTGCCGGTTATGAATGTGGTCTGGTATTTGAAGACTTTAACGGTATTCAGGTAGAAGATCAGATTGAAGCCTACATCATGGTAGAAGTTCCTCGTACTTGATCGTAACCATTCAGCAAATGCAAACTGTCTTGTAATGTGACACCGGCTGGTTTCTTCATTACAAGCAGTTGGAAGTATGGAGGTAAACATGAAAAAAAACAGTATAAAATATTCGAGAATAAATGGAGAGGTACAGCGAGAACTTAGCCGTATCATTTCCCGAGAGATCAAAGATCCACGGATTCATCCGATGACATCAGTTGTGTCTGTGGAAGTTACACCGGATCTTAAATTTGCCAAAGTGTATGTCAGCGTTTTGGGTGATGAGATGGATCGTGAAAATACACGAGAGGGACTTGCAAGTGCTTCCTCACATATTCGATCTCAATTGGCAAAATCCTTGAACCTGCGCAATACACCGGAACTTCACTTTGTCATTGACGATTCGATTGAGTATGGTGTAAATATGTCGAAGCGTATTGATGAGTTGACACATCATACATCAGAAACAGAAGAATAACATATGCGTTTCCAATACGCATAAATGGAATGGGCTGGTAGTGAGTGCAAGGGGCATTTCTACCAGCCTTACGTCTGTGGGAAGGAGTTACAAACAATGGCAGAAGAAGTCAACGGAATTATAAATGTATATAAGGAAGCCGGGTATACTTCGCATGACGTAGTTGCTAAGCTGCGTGGCATTTTACATCAAAAAAAGATCGGCCATACAGGAACATTGGATCCGGCGGCGACGGGAGTCCTTCCGGTATGCTGTGGCAAGGCGACCAAGGTGTGTGAACTGCTTACCGATAAAGAAAAAAGTTATCGGGCAGTATGTAAACTTGGAGTTATAACAGACACGCAGGATACGACAGGAACAGTTTTACAAACAAAGGATATATCCGGTGTAACACAGGATGAGTTGTCTGATACGATACAATCCTTTGTGGGCGATATCATGCAGATTCCACCAATGTATTCGGCGATCAAAGTAGGTGGCAGGAAGTTATACGAACTGGCACGCGAGGGCAAGGAAATTGAGCGGAAACCAAGACCGGTCACAATTTATGCAATTGATATCAAGGACATAGATTTGGAAAATGGCAGCTTTACGATGGATGTTACCTGCTCAAAAGGAACCTATATCCGTACATTATGCCATGATATTGGCGAAAAGCTTGGTGTAGGCGCAGCAATGGATCAGTTACTTCGAACAAAGGTGTCGATATTTGAGGTTGATCAGGCGCTTACTTTAGCACAGATCGAGGAGCGAATTCAACAAGAAGATCGCAGTTTTGTATTGCCGGTAGACCAGCTGTTTACACAGTATCCAAAAATGCAGGTGGCAGATGAAGAGGCTGCTAAAATGCTTCGCAATGGGAATCCGATCACGATTGGCAAATTGAAGTCATTCAATGAAGTAAAAAAATATCAGAATAAGAGTCGCGTACTTGTATATAATGAAAATGGCGAATTTCGTGCTATATATGAACTACGTGGTAACTATTATCGTGTTGTAAAGATGTTTTAGAAAATATACTTATAAGATATTTGTTATGGCGTAGGGCATTATACAGCAAAAATATATACAGGCAGGAATGAGGTCGAGTATGGAGATACTTAGAGGAGTTACATTTCATCAAAAAAAGAGTGCCGTATCTCTTGGTAAATTTGATGGAATTCATTTAGGACATCAATTGTTGATGAATGAGATTATAAAGCAAGAAGATCTGGTCCCAACAGTATTTACGTTTGAAGGGATGAAGACCGAGCCGGAAAGTTTGCTCTATTCGGAAGCGGAAAAACAATATTTGTTAGAGCAGATGGGGATTGAGCGGGAAATTTTATTTCCGTTTAATGACCAGACGAAAATAATGTCACCGGAAAGTTTCATACAAAATATGTTATGGGATTCTTTGGACGCAAGGTTGATCTGTGTGGGGGAAGACTATCGGTTTGGCTGTAAACGTGCGGGTGATGTAGCAATGCTTGAGAGAGCTTGTAAAAAACATGGATGTGCACTGCGGGTATTTCCAAAGCGGAAGGATGAACAGGGTGTGATCAGCAGCACCAGAATACGCGAATTGATCCGTTTAGGGCAAATGCAAGAAGCGTCAAAACTGCTCGGTAGAAATTTTTTCTATTTGGGTACGGTAAAACATGGACAAGCGCTGGGGCGGACAATTCAGATGCCAACGATCAATATATTACCTCCACCGGAAAAGGTGCTTCCTCCATTAGGTGTGTATACTTCTGTCGTTACCGTTGATGGAAGACGTTTTGGTGCCGTTTCTAATCTTGGTAAAAAACCAACGGTTGGAGGCAAAGCGATCAGTTTGGAAAGCTTTTTATTTGATTTCGATCAAAATATTTATGGAAAAACAGTGCGTGTCGATTTATTAGAATTTCAACGTGCAGAGCAGAAATTCGATTCCATTGAGGCATTGCGTGAGCAGATGGAACACGATAAAAAGACCGCGCAGACCAATCTGAAGGGTGCCCGGTTATAACTATGGGCAGAGAGTGGGCTGGTCATAGTATTGCAACATAAAACAGCTGCATCGGATATTGTGAAGAGTTTGTGAAAAAATTGTAATTTGTGGGATATATTGGTATACTGGATAGAGCGGACAGATTAACCTATGATTCGAAGTGATCCATTGGTTCTTATTCGCGAGAAAAGCGTAGATTATAAAACTTAGGAGGAAACGTTATGTGGTGTCCAAAATGTAAGACGGAATACCGCGATGGCATTACAGTATGTGCTGATTGTGGAACACCGTTAGTAGAAGGAAGCGCAGAAGATTTTGACCGTATTGATCTTAGTACGTTTAAGGAAGAGAAGACGGCAGCAAAATTTTTAGAATATTTAGAATATTCTGGGATTGCAGATGCGCAGCAGGAGGAAAATGAGGATGGAACTTATTCCATAACCGTGCCTACCAAGATGGAAAAAAAGGCAGAGAAATTATACCGTGGCTTTTTATTAGCAATGGAAGAAGAGGAAGAAGAAAAGATTGCGCCGAAACAGGTGGCACAGCCAACAGAAGAATCTGCACAGAATGCAGACGAAGAATCTGTGGCAGCACAATCCGAAGAAGACAACGAAAATCGGGAATACGATTGGGATGATGAAGAGGATGAGGCCGACCAGACGCCGTACAAAGAGACGGAAGAAGAATTTGAAGAGGCAGAGCAGCTTGTGTCAGAGGAAGATATTGATGAAAATCCGGAAGATCTGCTTTATGCCAGTGAAGGCAATTACGAGACAAAAGAAGATGCTTATAAGGATACAAAATATTCAGGCATTACATTTATCGTATTTGGAATATTAGGTGCAGTGTATTTGGCATTATGCAAACTGGACATTATCCCGATCAAGTACAACACATTTGTATTTATCGTGATCTGTGCTTTATTGGCCGGATTTGTACTGTTAGGAATTGTGAATTGTGCCAAGGCATCTAAGATGAAACTGTTAATCCCGCAAGAGCAGGAAAAGACGGAGAAAATCACCCAATGGCTTTCTGAGAACATTACGGATGCATTTATCGAAAAATGGACGGATGACAGCGTTACAGAGATGGAAAATGATCTTGCGATCACTTCTCATATCCGTCAGAGTCTTCTTCATGAATTTCCAAATGAAGAAGTTGCCTTTTTGGAATATTTGGCAGATAAATACTATTCAGATACATTTTTAGACGAATAAAAGGATTGCAATTAGTGATTATTTGTTATATTATGATTATGTGATAATAGAATGACTCGATTTGTTGAGTTACGATATGTGCAGAAAAAGATTCGACAGGATGTCTTTACATCCTGTCGAATTTTTTTTAGGAATAGGAAATTGCTCTTTTGATCAATGATTCGATATATGGAATCGCATTACAGAGTAACACCATTTTTTGCTAATAGAGCACGGGCTGATTCCACAGAATCAATACCGGTCTTATTTTTGATCGGAGCAAACTCTTTGTCACGCTCTACCTCAAATGGAAGACAGGTGTCCATCATCTGGATCATATCCAAGATCAACGTCTCGAATTTGTAGCCGTTTGGTTCTTCCGGTTTGATCAATGTTCCGGCATCATCAATATATGGAATCTTTTTCTCGACAATATGGAGCGGAAGCGTATTTTCGCAAATATCTTCCAATTCAGACTCCTTGAACAAATAATTGAGGATGACACCAAAGTTATATGCAGGCTCGCCGTTTTCATCGACAGCATCACGAAGTTCCGGTGTCAATTCATAATATTCAACGATAGATGGATGATTGTCTTTTAAGCACATAACGCCAACTTTTTCATCCGGATGATTTTTGCAGACTACCTTAGCACCAACGCTGCGGTTTTCTGTGATCGTTGCACCAATAAAGCATGGGTCAGCAATGCGCTGTAATACGTTATCCACTGCAAATACATTGAGCCATTCAATACCATTTTCATGGATCAGATCTAATAATCCGGCATTTTTGAGGGAAGAGAACCAGCCGCCGTTGCCGTTTGGAGAGGTGGCTAATTTGTAAGGCTCTTCCAAAAAGATCTTTCCATCATACGTAGCAGCAGGTGCCATATCCTGCTTAAAGAAATGAATATAATCTTCTTTGTAACCAAAGAAGTTCTGTTCATTAAAAAATGTCGTTGTCGCTGTATGGTTTTTATCGCTGGTCATTACAAATAAATGGATAAACTCACCACTTTCCCGAACAACATCCATCAGATTGCAGATAAGACGTTCAAAGATATACATTGGCTTGGTGACGCCAATATCATACATTCCCTTTGGATTATCAGAGCCGAGACGTGTACCCATGCCGCCAGCCAATAAAACAGCACCGACTTTGCCGGAGCGGATCGCTGACAGGCCGGTTTCACGGTATTTGTCCTCGTTTGCATGGATTTCTTGTAGTCTAAGTGCACGGATCGGTGTGATCGTACCGGTAGAAGATTCTTCTTCGTTGCTGCCAATCTTATTCAGTACTGAAAAATCGGTTTCTTCAATTTGCTGTAATAAAGCTTCTTTTTGTGTCTCAGATAATGTGTCAAAATATTTCAGAAGATGTTCCTGACCGTACTGCTGTAATTTTTGCTTTGCACATTCTAATGTCATGAATGAATACCTAACCTTTCTTTCTTCGTAGTGATGCCCATATATGAGCAAAAGTATTTGACTTAATTACTCAAACTTCCCATAACTCAACATTTCACCCAACCACATATTACTTATTATGTCAATGACTATATAGCATTTTGCAGCCGTCAAAGAGCAAGTTCTGCCATCAGAGAACTATAGTAATTGCCTTGCCGCATTTTGTTTTAACAGTGATTTCTAAATTTTGTTGTCTCTGATGGACGATTTACATGCCTTACAGAGAACTCGATGTTCCGGAAGCAAGGTATTCATCATTTTTGAAAGGGACTTTGCGCTCGTCGTTACTTATGTCTCGTATTTCAGAGACATTAAGTAACGTGACGTAGCGCATCGTAGCGAAAGCGTCCCGACCAAAAATGAATGATACCTTGCTAAACCGGGACATCTCAAACATTCTTTCAGGCATGTATACATCAGAGACTTAACAAAATAAGAAATCACGTAAAAACATTGCGTTCTGCGGCAATTATCTTAGTTCTCTGATGGCAGAATAATTTAATGTATTGGCTGCAAAATAGTTTATTCATTGCTGACATAATAAGTAATATGTGGTTATGCAATAACTTCCAGTATGGGAAGTTTGAGTTAATTATACAGGAAATAAATTGGGGTGGCAAGTTTGACTTATTGGATAGGCAGTTTTATAATAAAGAGCAGATAATTTGGCGTTATTTAGTTTATAAGACAATGCTCGTAGTGTGGTGATATGCCACCAAGAATTGCTTTAGCAATTCTTGCAAAGCAAAGCGTTTGCTTTGCTTTTTTACAAGCGCAGAAATGGGGGAAGAATATGGCAGATCGAAGACGCAGACGCAAGGCGCAGGCAGAAGACGCAGAGCGGGCCTTACGATATATGCAGGCATTGCAGGGTAAGAAGATTCCATTGCTGACGTTAGATGCAAAATGGCATGCGTTGTTTCCGGATTTTCGCAAAACAAGAGAGATTAAGCGCTTGGAAAAAGAACTAAACCGTTTGATCGAAAAGCAGGGGCAGACTGCCAATGATCTGTTGGATTACAAAAAGGCAAAGAAAGTATTGATGCAGAATGTTATTGATAATATGACAGATGGTCATGAGTTTGACAGCCCGATCCGTGTGCGCAAACAAGAAAAGAATAAGCAGTTGATCGAAGAAATCAATGATAAGATCGCCAAAGCAAAAGAAGATAAGTTTCAATTTCCTGCAGAAATAGCAGCAAAAAATCATGAATTATTGATTGCCTGCATGCAGGTATGTTATACAGAGTTATCTGAAAATACAGAGCGGATCGAGCAGGCAGAGGCGGAGATCACTGCCCTTAGAGAACAGCTCAAGAATACAATCCTCCATAAACAGGATATGGAGATGCGTAACACGGAAGTATATAAATATATGCATAATCTGTTGGGACCGGACGTCGTAGAAATATTTGACCGGGATCACAGAGTATGGCGTGGTAACATGGAAGAAAATCATTTGGATGCTGGAGGAAACAATGAGTGAGATTGTTGGCATTGGCGTTGACATGATAGAGATCAGCCGGGTGCTGGCTGCATACAGCAAAGAAAGTTTTCGAAAACGTCATTTCACGGAAAAGGAGCAGCAGCTTATTGCTCGCAAAGAAGCTCGTGCGGCAACGACCTTTGCTGCAAAAGAAGCTGTCGTGAAAGCGATGGGTACGGGATTTACGGGAATTTCACCGATAGAGATCAATATATTGCGTGATTCGAGTGGAAGACCGACTGTGACGCTGCTTGGCAGGGCTAAAGAGAAAGCATTAGATCTGGGAATTGACCAAATCCTATTATCTATTGCAGATACGAAAGAAATGGCGATTGCGTATGCAACGGCAATTTCAAGCGGTAGATAATCGAGAAAGGAAAGCAAGATTAGAATGGAATATATCGTAAATGGTAGTCAGGCAAGAGAGATTGATCGTTGCTCCATACAGGAAATCGGAATTCCATCTATGGTTTTGATGGAAAAGGCAGCGATGTCTGTGGCGAGTTGTATTATGGCACAGGCAGATAAAAAGCAGGACCGTATACTGGTTGTATGCGGGACAGGCAATAACGGTGGAGATGGTGTGGCTGCTGCGCGTATGCTGCGGGATGCCGGTTATATTGTCGGTGTCCTTGTTTTGGGACAGGAAGAACGTTGCTCAGAAGAGATGAAACAGCAGATCTCCATTGCAAGACATCTTGGTGTGTCCGCCTTTTGGGACAACCTTACTGGGGAAACGACATTCACAGAGACGAGTTTTTCAGAATATAGTATTATCGTGGATGCGATCTTTGGCATTGGATTATCGAGAGATGTAACGGGTGTGATTGCCAATTATATTAACGCGATCAATCGAAGTGCTGCAGATGTTTTGGCTGTGGACATTCCATCCGGCATTAGTGCGGATACCGGTGCGGTATTAGGAACAGCTGTAAAAGCAACGATAACAGTAACTTTTGGACATAATAAACGTGGGCTGGTATTATATCCGGGAACGGAGTATGCGGGACAGGTAGTGGTAACGGATATTGGATTTCCGGAAATGGTAACAGGGAGAGTGATGAAGCAGTCACAGACGTTTACGTATACCAAAGAAGACCTTTCGGTATATTTTCCAAATCGAAAGAAACGTTCAAACAAAGGAAGTTATGGACGTGTTGTTGTCATTGCCGGATCCAAGAATATGAGCGGAGCCTGTTATCTTTCCGGTGAGGCAGCCTATCGTATGGGGTGTGGACTGGTGCATATTGTGACAGCGCAGGAAAATGCAGAGGTCATCCGTATAAAATTGCCGGAAGCTATTGTTACCGGCTGGTCGGAAAATGTGACGGCGGAGCAGGAAGCAGACATTACCGCAGCGATACATAAAGCAGCAGCGGTTGTGATCGGTCCGGGATTGGGGCAGGAAGCCGGAGCGGAGAGATTGCTGGATCTGGTGCTGCAGGAAGCAAAGAAACTGCCTGAGCTGCCGGTTGTAATTGATGCAGATGGGTTAAATCTTTTAGCCAAAAAGGGATTGTATTCTACACTTGGCAGACAGTATGTTCTGACTCCACATTTGCGGGAAATGAGTCGTTTATCCGGGAAGAGTGTTCAGGAGATTGCGGACGATATGACATCGGCAGTTATGGGACAGCAGGCGGGAGCGACAATTGTGCTCAAAGATGCGAGAACACTGGTCAGTGATGGTGATTGGCTCTATATTAATTTATCGGGCAACAGCGCCTTATCTACAGGTGGATCCGGAGATGTGCTAAGTGGAATGATCGGCGGATTATTGGCACAAGGATGCACACAGAGAACGGCAGCTACGCTGGCAGTGTATATGCATGGATTAACAGCGGAGCAGTATTGCGAGAGTGCACCGCCGCATTGTATGCTGGCGAGAGACATATTAGAAATGATACCGAAGATTGGAGGCAACTCATGAAAACATATTATCGCGTGCAGGCAGATATAGACTTGGATGCTATTTATAAAAATGCAGAAAATGCAAAGAAACTTACTAAGCCGGGTACAAAGTTTATGGCGATCGTTAAGGCTGATGCATATGGTCATGGTGCAATACCCGTCGCTAAAGTATTAGATCCCATTGCAGATGCTTATGGCGTTGCAATTTTGGAAGAAGGAATTGAGCTTCGTCAGGCAGGGATCACTAAGCCGATCCTAATCCTTGGTTTTACGCCGGCACCGCTATATCCGAGTATGATCGAATATGACATTGCGACCGCCGTATTTCAATATGATATGGCAAAGAAAATGTCAGATGCAGCGGTTCAACTAGGAAAAAAGGCAAAAATACATATCAGTCTGGACACGGGGATGAGCCGCATCGGGTTTGCTTTGACCGAGGAGAGTCTGCAGACGATATGCAAGATAAATCAGCTCCCGGGGATCGAGATAGAGGGCTGCTTTTCACATTTTGCACGCATGGATGAAAAAGATAAGACAAAAGCGGAACAACAATTTTCGCGCTATGAAACATTTGTCCATAAAATGGAACAGGCAGGGGTGAAAATCCCGGTAAAACATATTTCAAACAGTGCCGGTATTATGGAAATGCCAAAAGTGAATGAAGATATGGTTCGAGATGGAATCTGTCTATATGGATTATATCCTTCGGAAGAAGTGAATAAGGAGCGGCTGCCGCTTGAGCCGGCTATGCAGTGGAAGACCTATGTTTCCTATGTCAAAGAGCTGGAAGCAGGTATCGAGATCGGATATGGTGGAACGTATACGACCACGAAACCAACGATGGTTGCAACGATTCCGGTTGGATATGCAGATGGTTATGCCCGCTCTTTGTCTGGTAAGGGATGTGTCCTTATTCACGGACAGAGAGCACCGATCTTGGGACGCATCTGTATGGATCAGTTTATGGTGGATGTCACTGATATTCCGGGAACAGCGGAAGGTGACGAATGTATGCTTTTTGGAGAGCAGGAGGGAGAAATCTTGTCAGTAGAAGAAGTCTCAGAGCTTGCCGGTTCTTTCAATTATGAATTTGTCTGTGATGTCGGACGACGAGTTCCTAGGGTATTCTATCAAAACGGTAAAGCAGTAGAGACTAAAGATTATTATCCGGAATATTAAGAGAGCGTCCGTTCTTGCTTTTTGTGAAGATGGGACGATTAATAGCAACAAAAGAAAACGTTTACGAATACTTTTCAAAAAACTGGTAAAGATAGGAAATAAGCCACAAAAACTTTTAGGAATGGAGCGTGAACGTTTTGGTTATTAAACGTGGAGACATATTTTTTGCAGATTTACGACCGGTAGTGGGTTCGGAACAAGGCGGGGTCAGACCGGTACTTATTATACAGAATGACATGGGAAATCGACACAGCCCAACGGTCATTTGTGCAGCTATTACATCCCGCATGAACAAAGCAAAACTTCCAACGCATATATCGTTGGACATGAAAAAATATGATATTAGTAAAGACTCTGTTATTCTTTTGGAGCAGATCCGGACCATTGATAAATCAAGGCTTCGAGAAAAGGTTTGTCATTTGGATCAGGACATATTGCAAAAGATCGATCAGGCTCTTTGCATTAGTTTAGCGATTGAGGAGAAAACACATCAATGAAAATTACGATATTAACCGTTGGAAAGATCAAAGAGAAATTTTTTCGAGGAGCGGTCGAAGAGTACAGCAAGAGATTGAGTCGTTATTGCAAGCTGGAGATCATCGAAGTGGCGGATGAAAAAACACCGGACCATGCCAGTGCGCATGAAGAAGAACTCATACGCGCCAAGGAGGCAGAGCGGCTCAAAAAATACATAAAAGACAATGCTTATACGATAGCACTTGCCATAGACGGTAAGCAATATTCCTCCGAGGACTTTTCTGCACATGTCCATGATTTGGGACTGAAAGGGGAAAGCCATTTGCAGTTGATCATTGGTGGTTCGATCGGACTTGCTCCTGAGATCCTATCGTTAGCGCAGGAGAAGATCAGCTTTTCTAAAATGACGTTTCCGCATCAGTTGATGCGCGTGATCTTGTTGGAGCAGATCTACCGGGCGTATCGGATCATGAACGGGGAACCTTATCATAAATGAGGGTGCAGGACATCCGGTGGATGTCCGTTTTGCACCGACCGAAGCAGAGCGGAGACATTCAAACTTCAAAGATATAGAAAGCATAAGGAAGAGTGGCTGATTTGGCTGCTCTTTCAATCTTTTGCGCGAAGGCAAAGTGAAGATGCGTCGAGTTTGCTCGTAAGCATCTGAGCGCGCCCGCGAACCATGCATCTGTTTATAGGGAGATTTTGAAGGTGCATTGAGGAAAGTAATCTGCGTTATACCGGATGGTGTATGATAAGAGGGTGGGAAGGACAAAATATAGTGTCCGAAGATTAGTTTCCTCAGTGGATGGGTGGAAAATAAGTGATTGTGGGAAAGATGAATGTGTGATAGAATATGTATAAATCGGTGTTTGGAGGTAAAAGGCATGATGAAACTCGATAATTTTATTAATATGATGACGGGACACTTTAATAACAAAGAGCAGTTTGATAATATGCAGAGAGAAGGGAAAACATATCCTTATGCAGAACACATTAATACAATCTGTAATGAGAAAATTTTAAACCTTCCTAAAGATTTTAATGGTAAATTTGTTGTTGAAGAAAGCTACTATGAGACAAATGGTAAACGCCATGCTTCACCGCATCTTTTCCTTATTACAGAGGAAGAAGACGGAATTGTGTTGTATTCTTATGAAATACCAGAAGGAGAAGATAAAAGTACGTTTTCATATGATTCTATGAAAAATGCTGACTACACTGAATTGAAAAAATCTGAAAAATTCACTCCGGCGCTCTATCATGAGAAAGATGGAATCTGGGAAGGAGGCAGTACAAGCCAGTTTTCACCGGTAATGACATTTAGGCTTTGGGAAAAGTTTTCTGATAGTTGCCTGGAAGTATCTGAAAGCATGGAAGTTAATGGAAAGAAAACTTTTGGATATGATGAACCAATTATTTATAAGCGAGTATAATCCAAGAATGAAATATTGCGATAAATTCTGGTTTTGAGAACTGGATAGCTTGGGAGTTGGTGAAGTCAGTGAAAGCCTGAATTATGGAGGATAAATAGATGATTTCCATTGACACTAAAAGACTACATCTACGCAATGTATCGCAAAATGATATACATGTAATGTTTGATTATAGAAATAATGAAATATGTGCTCGATATCAGAGGGGGCAGACGAAAGACTTTGAAGGAATTCTAAATTTAATTGAACGCCGAAAAAATGATGAAATATCAATAGATTCGCCTTGTATGATTGCAGTAGCTCTAAAAGAAACAAACGAAATGATTGGTGAAATAGTTGTTAAGCCAAAGGAAAATACAATTTCCTTAGGATATACGTTTTCTTATAAATATCATCGACGGGGATATGCTTTTGAGGCTCTGACCGTTTTGCATGAGCATCTTCATAAGATTGCTCCAGAAAGGGAGTTTATCAGTTTTACAGAATGTGAAAATATAGCCAGTATCGAATTGCTTAAGAAATTAGGCTATAAGAATCTCGGCTATGTTCCAAGCATGGATTCGCAGGCATTCGGCAAGTGGACAACATTGGTTACAGAGGAAAAATTTGCTCGACAAAGTAAATAACCTCCTTTCACAAAAACTTCAATTAATTTGTAAGAATAAATGTTTTACTCAGGAGGTGCTTGCAGGAAAATTAGATGTATCCAGACAGGCTGTAGTGAAGTGGGAGTCTGGACAAGCATATCCTGATATTAGCAACCTTATTCAAATTAGCAAGTTATTCAATGTTACAAATGTTAATACATACGCTGCTTATATGAATGAGACGGATTCGACGAGATTAGTAACACCGGAAATACAAAAATTGATAACGGAAAATTTATGAGGAACAAGTTGGAATCATAAAAAGAATTTATTATGGATGATAAATGCATTTATGGGGATTTGCGTATGAAATGTGATTATACGAACAGGGATTTGCGTGTAAAATATATTTACATGAACGGGGATTTCTGTGATTATTTTTGATGAAGTTCAACTGCTTCCAAAGGCCAGACAGGCAATTAAATATCTTGGCGCAGATGGAAGATATAAGTATATTGAAACAGGTTCCTTAATATCCATTAAAAAAATATAATAGAAGAATTTGTAAAGCAGGAAGGATATTCAAACATATCTTGTTCCGATTCCGGGGATATGCCATTTAACCTGTATCTATCCAACCTTGAATAGATAGTTGTATGGAAATTGAATGCGTGATAGAATGCTATAAAGGGAAATAGGTGATGATCGTGCTTTAAGCGCGAGGCGTTTCTTGTCCGTAGGGCAAGAAGATGGAAACTGAAGTAAACTTAACAAATCGAAAGTTGTGGAGAAATTTTCTGAACTTTCCTTATTTTATAGGCTTTCCAGCCCCTTAGATAGTGAAATGATATGTATTTTCCCTTATTTTTGCCCTTGTGAGGAATCCGCAAGGGAAATAAGGGAAATTTTATGCCAAAGTATGTAAGAGAAGTTGCCAGTGGCAAGTTCTCTGCATTTAAGCATTGCTCGCTACTTTATCAAGAAGTCTTGCGGAATCCCGTTTAGCTTTTCGTGTTGAGTGAGCGTAAATATTCATTGTGGTACTGACATCGGAATGTCCTAACAACTCCTGTACATCTTTCGGAGCCGCTCCATTCGAGAGCAGGTTGCTGGTATAGGTGTGACGTAACTGGTGGAAGTGAAAATCTTCAAATCCTTCCAGCTTCTTTGACACTGACCTGCAAACAATGCCGAGTGTACTCGGCAGTTCCAGACTGCCATCCGGTCTTAGGCAGACAAAGGAGATTTCCTTATAATCTGCCGGGACTTCCTGTGTTCCGTCAAGGTGATAGTATTCATAATACACCCTGTTTTTTACATGAACTTCTTTGTAGTAGTTGCGGTGGTAAAGTTCTCCGTACTGCATCCGGCTTTTCAGTTGTTCCCGTCTTGCTGCTTTTAATATTTCAGTCAGCGTATCTCCAAAATCAACAATCCTTACTTTCTTTCGCTTCGTTGTACCAATCACATTTTTGTGTTTCGTACCGTCATAACGGATACTGCGTTTTATGGTCAGGCATTGTTCTTCAAGGTTGATGTCCTGCCATGTAAGACCACAGGTTTCCCCGATACGAAGTCCTGCATAATATGCGATCTGGATCGGCAGAATTGCAGGTGGATTTTTCTTTTCCAGATACTTGATAAGTCGCTCATAATCCTCGTGTGAAATCGGCTGTGTGCCTTCTTCGACTTCATCATCGGAAAAGAGGTCAACTTCTTCTGCCTGCTTTTTCAGCTTAATATACTGCATCGGATTGAAACTGATTAACTGCTTTGGAAATACTGCAAAACGGAATGATTACTGTAACACTGCGGAAAAAGAGTGGATATAATCTTTGCTGTATCCTTTTCTCACTTTCCCGTCTGGAAACTCGCCACCGAATGTAAGCAGGTCGAGAAACGCCTGTAAATGTTCGGCGGTAACTGTTTTCAGCTTGCGGTCTGCAATCGGGTGTTTGTGGAAGTTATTACAAGCACAGCCATTGCAATTTAATTTGGAGATTGGATAAAATCTGTTATTTCTATAAATCTCATTACACTATTATTACTGGTGCATGTGGTTTATATTGGAATCAGATGCTATGTGAAAGACTGGATGGAAGAAAGAGGATACTGTTGATATGGAGAATTAGATTTTTAAGAGTCTTTCGATATGTTAGATGAGTGCTATAAGAGATATCTGTTATTAAGGGCAGAGGGACAAAAAGCCTCTCTGCCCTTAATGAACAAAGCACGTTCTTTTAGAAAAATCTAGTCGTTGACAGATAACATATCTTGCATTATAATACATTTAACAATTAGACTAAATGTTAAACAAGGAGCGTGATGAATTCTTGGGTATACAAGATACATTAAAAGCACTGGCAGATCCAATACGACGTGAGATTTTAAATTTATTGAAGAATGGACGGCTTTCTGCTGGAGAGATATGTGAACATTTTTCAGTAACGGGAGCTTCTATATCCAGACATCTGGCAATATTAAAGGAGGCTGATTTAATCCGAAATAAAAGAGAGGGAAAATTTATTTATTATGAATTAAAC
This sequence comes from Clostridium sp. OM05-6BH, assembly GCF_003481635.1. Taxonomy (NCBI): domain Bacteria; kingdom Bacillati; phylum Bacillota; class Clostridia; order Eubacteriales; family Clostridiaceae; genus Clostridium; species Clostridium sp. OM05-6BH. The sequence continues at coordinate 207,367 of NZ_QULH01000004.1, forward strand.
ACTTCCGTATTGGAAGATGTCATGTTGTGGATTATAGATTTGAAAGGAGTATCGGACGATGAAGGAAATGATAAAAAAATATAGAGGTTCATTAATTTGTTCTGTTCTGGTAATGCTCATCGGGGTTTTAGTAGGATTCACTAGTACACAGAGCATGTGGGTAAATGTGTTTTTTGTAGTGACGGATTGTGCGCTGGTGGCAATAACATTTTATGATAACCGGAACAGACAGCAGAGCCGCAAGATTATAGGAATGACGATGTGGATTATACCAATTATAACATTACTCTATAATGGTATTGCAAGACTGGTCAATATGGGTGCAGATATGGAAAATCTGTTTATGGCAGTAATTTACTATGGAACTGGACTGCTGTTTATGGTTATTGGAAATTATTTGCCAAAAGTGAAACAGAATAATACCATAGGAATAAGAGTTGTATGGTCTTTAATGGATGAAGAAAACTGGAATGCAACACATAGATTCAGCGGCAAATTATGGATGGCATCAGGTATTTTATGTATGCTTTGTGGACTTTTTGGGGAAAGCATGGCTGCACTGGTTGTGTATATTATAAGCATTATGGCAGCTGCAATCATTAGTATTCTCTACTCCTACCTTTTTTATAAGAAAAAGCTGGCAACCGGAGAAGGCTTAAAAATTCAGTATAATACAAAAAAAAGTGTGATATATCTGATCATCGCAATTTCCACTATTGTGTTTACTATATGGACTTTGTTTTGTGGAAGCATTCAGATTCGTTGTAATGATCGTGATTTTAACATTGAAGCAAAAGGATGGAATGATTATACAGGGGAGTATTCGCAAATTGACAGCATTTCTTATGAAGTAAATGTATTGCAGAACGATAATGATTACAGAACTAATGGTTTTGGAAATCTGAAGTATGCTATGGGAAACTTCAAAAACGATATCTTCGGAGATTATATCCGCTACACTCATGCCTCCTGCCATTCATATGTTGTCGTGAACATAGATGGAAAAATATTAGTTGTAAATGGGGAAAATGACGCAGAGACAAAGGAAATCTATCAGAGAATAAGTGAGAAGGTGTCAAAGGAAAGAAAATAGTTGTCGGAAACGCTGAGAAGAAATTATTCTCAGCGTTTTTTGAACATTACTATAATGTCAAGGAATCTTCTGCATCTACCCACATCTGTAGTTACAGTTCAGCCTTGCGGCTGAAACCCGAGGAAGTTTCCAATGCGGCGGATGCCATGGCAGCCATTGAGAAATTCGTATTTGAAGAAGAGATGGTGACACTGCCGCAGCTGGTGGAGATCCTGAAAAATAACTGGGAGGGAAATCAGGTTCTGCAGATGAAGATGATAAATGAAGGGGCGAAATTCGGAAACGGACAAAAAGAAGCTGGCAATCTGGCCTGCGAGATTGTAAACTATTTTGTGGAACGGGTAGAGGCATACAACAGCCGGTATGGCGATCTTATCTTTTCCCCGTGTATCGCTACATTTTCCTGGATTGTGAACATCGGAAAGTGGATAGGAGCCTCCGCAGACGGCCGTATGTCTAAGGATCCCATTGCCGCTAACATGTCTCCGGTTCTGCCCAGGGATGTATCAGGCCCCATGGCGGCTCTGAATTCTTATCTGAAGCTGTCTACGGATTCTCTCGAGTAAATAGTACTCGCTATCCGCATCCTCTGCACGCCTGCGGAGCTAGACGCAGGCACCGCTGCGCCGTCGATTCGCAGACGCACAGCTGACACGGATATCAAGCACTATTTACTTCGAGATTAATGCAATGATGTATTAGACGGGAAAGGACAGAGACGTAACAGGTAAAGAAAGGAGAGAAAATATAATGGAAAATATACACGAAAACGGAACATTTCAGTTGCATAACAAAGTGGAGATCCCTCAGGTGGGCTTCGGCACATGGCAGATGCCGGACGGAGAGACAGCGGCAGATGCGGTAATGCATGCCATAGAGGCAGGATACACCCATATAGATACGGCGGCGGTATATCACAACGAGATTGGGGTGGGAGCCGGAATCCGCATGTCGGGAGTGCCGAGAGAAAAGCTGTTTGTGACCAGCAAGCTGTGGAACGATGTGAGAGGCTATGAGGAAACCCTGAAAGCCTTTGATGCCTCCTTAAAAAGGCTGGCCCTGGATTATCTGGATCTGTACCTGATCCATTGGCCCCGTCCCCTGGCTTTCAGGGATACCTACCAGGAGGTAAACCGGGAGACCTGGAAGGCCTTTGAATATCTGTTGGAAAAAGGGTATGTACGGGCCATCGGTGTAAGCAATTTTCTCCCGGTGCATATGGAGGCGCTGCTGAAAACAGCACAGGTCATTCCTATGGTAGACCAGATTGAGTTCCATCCCGGCTGGATGCAGCCGGAAACGGCGGCCTTCTGCAAAGAGCATGACATCCTGGTGGAGGCGTGGAGTCCCCTTGGTTCCGGAAAGCTTTTGGAAGATCCAAAGCTGAAGGAGTTTGGACAGAAATACGGCCGGTCCACAGCCCAGATCTGTCTGCGGTGGTGCCTGCAGAAAGGACATCTTCCTCTGCCCAAATCCGTTACCCCTGTGAGGATTAAGGAGAATCTGCAGCTTTTTGATTTTCAGATATCCCAGGAGGACATGGCAGTGATAGATAAGCTGGAATGCGTAGGCCGGACAGGCTCTGATCCGGACAATGCAAAATTCTGAGATGGTTAAAAGGGCATCGACCATCCAGGAAACTGATTGGATAAAAAGATAAGAAGACCTGCCGTACCGGAATTTCCAAGTCTGGTATGCCAGGTCTTTTTCGGTTATCTTCAGGGTGATCGGAAAATGTGTAAAGACAAGGTTGTAAATGCCGGAAAAACCACCCTGATCACTCGCTTGCTGCCTGTTTTGACCGACTATGGCTTGAAGGTTGCCACTGTCAAGCACGACGGGCATGAATTTGAAGGGGATGTGCCGGGGACGGATACCTACAGGCATATGAAAGCCGGAGCCTTTGGGACGGCAGTGTTTTATAAATACGCGAAGCAGGAAGAGGCCCTGTTAAACCGTCTGGAAAAATACCGTGAAAACCATTTGCTGTTCATAAAGCGTTCTGAGGTACCATTTGATAATAATATATCAGAACGGGATCTGAGGAAAGTAAAGAACCGTCAAAAAATGGCAGGCGGATTCCGTAAGAAACAGGGGAAGGAGATGTATTGCCGAATCCTAAGCATCGTAGAAACCTTAAAACGGCGTAAAATGAATCTAATGGAGAACATCAAACAGATCTTTATAGGAACACCGGCTATTTTCTAGCCGGTGTTAAATGTGTTGTTTCAGCCGCAAGGCTGAACTGTAACCATCTGTAAATTCCCATCAAGATACAGTCTAGCATATTCTAGTGGTTCATCAATGGCAAGTGTGTTTAATGCACAATCTGATCCGGGTGTGGTTCTCAAATTCTTTTCTGCTTCCCAGCAGTCAATGCGAAGCATATAGTCTGCACTGGTATAAACATCAATGCTGTTTCGTCCGGGATTATATTCTGCAAATATTGTTCTCATCGTATCTTATCTCCTTATCGTTCAATCAATTATTTGCTACAAAAATCAGAAGCATTTCAATCAGTTCACCATGTCACTTTTATTTTGTGTTATACTGTTTTATATAATTTTTTTGGTCTCCGCTGCCGCTTTGGTCGGCACAGAGCAGAGGTCCACCGGAACTCTTGTGCCCTTGTATTTTCCCTTATCAGAGTTCGTAAACACTGGTGGGACGATATAACACAAGGGAAACAATAAGGGAAAGCTCACCTGCGACAAATCCAGTGTTTTCAATGGTTTGCGGAGAATTTAATAACAAAATATAACAGTTATTAAATTTCTTAAAACAGGTGAAATCTCAATCGGAATTTGTAGAGCATTGAGTTGGTTTCTACAATGATATGGAGAAATATATGAAACTTACAATTGCATTATTACAGCTTCTTCCAACAGGAAGTCTGAAAGGGAATATGGAAAAGGG
>NZ_QULH01000040.1:0-4103 GCF_003481635.1 Clostridium sp. OM05-6BH
CCGGAGTTCGTTTATAATGGAAAAAACTGTAAATATTATCGAGCTATTTTTCGTAACATGAAGTCCTTAAAAAAGGTGGTATTGCCAAAAGATGCAGATTATACATTAACAATGTTTAAAAAATGTACTGATTTAAAATATGCGGAAGTAAAAGGTGCTGGTTTCCGTATCAATAAAAGGATATGGCATGCAATGTTACCGGAATATATCAACAATGAGATGTTTTCGGATTGCCGCTCTTTGAAAACTGTGAAGCTATATAATGGTATAACAAAATTAAACTATGGAATGTTTAGCGGATGTGTAAAATTGCGGAAAGTAAATATACCTAAGAAATGTACCTATATAGGAATAAATACGTTTCGTAACTGCAAAAGCCTTCGTAAACTAACAATTCCTAAATCCGTTAAAAAGATAGACAAAACAGCTTTTCGTGGATGCAAAAAACTTACTTTATATGTGAAGAAGGGAAGTTATGCGCACAAATATGCCAAGAAATATCATATTAAATATAAGTTGGCGAAATGAAGTCATTATATAAGATAGAGTAATTATAGTGAAAGTACATGGCAGGTAGTATAAGCGTATAAATAAAAGAAACAACATTTTAGAATTGATGAACCGGGCGCTGATAGACAGCGTCCGGTTTTTGAGGTTGTGATTATTTGTGCAATAGGGTTTAACATTGACCGTTCACCGGCAAAAAACGACCGTTCAAAAGTTTTTTGGTCGTAATTATAAAAAGTGTGCTAGGATATCGGCAACAAAAGAAAGGTCTGCTGTGTGCAGTGTCCGTTTCCTAAATTATTTATATAAAGGGTGGAGAAAATGTTTAGTGAATTTATAGCGCAAAAATTATATGAAGTAAACGTTATTGGGAAAGAAGAGGTGGAACTATACCAATATTGTTTTAATGCATTTATAGAAATCATGGGATTTATAATAATAGTAATTTTACATTCTATTTATCTGGGAGAAGCAATGAAAGGCCTAATCTTTCTAGGAATAGTAATTCCGATGCGCAGTCATGGTGGTGGTCGGCACGCCAACACTGCCAAAGTGTGTTTTGGATTATCTATAATATACTATTTGACTGTAGTATTTGTCTCAGAGAGACTTCCTGATACCTTTGATAATCTGCGGTTCATGGCACTGATATCTGCAATTATTATTCTGTTATCTCCGGTTGATAGTATAAATAAACCATTAGATGGTGAGCAAAGAAAGATCGAAAAGAAAAAGACTTGCAGATATGTAGTTGCAATTTACTGCATCTCACTAATCTTAAAGTGGAATTCTTTGACATGTTATGTGAAAGAAATCAATTTTTCCTTGTTTATAGTACTTTGTTCCATGATTTTTGGAATAGAAAGTAATACAAAAGATAACAGAAAACGCAACATATGAAATGACAAAATTGTAAAATTGACCGTTCACCGGCAAAAAACGACCGTTCAAAAGTTTTTTGTTCGCAATCATAAAAAGTGTGCTAGGATATCGGCAACAAAAGAAAGGGGGGGGAATACAAATGCTAAACAGTTTTTTTGGAAAGTACGGAAAACAGATTGCACAGTGTGCATTGATCGTAGGAATTATCTCTAGTCAGGGTACATGTAGATTTTGCTTTCACCAGCCGGAATTGCCAGAGAGTATGAAACAGTTATTAGAGCAGCAAAAATAATGAAGAACAATTAAACAAACAAGTACATTATAGCATAGTTTCATTAATTATGCTAAATGTTCATAACATGAAAGGGGACTTTGTGATGATTTATACAAAAATCAAGAGAAAAATAGCAGTATGCATGAGTGTTGCAATGTTGGCGGGGTGTGTGCAGCCAATAAATATAGGCGCTTCATGTAAAGTCAGTGCGAAAGAGGCAGTTGGAGATTATCTGGTATATAGTCCATCAGATACGAAACTTGACCAGATCGCAGATCAATATGAATCAAAGTTGAGTGATGATGTGGTAGATATACAAAATTTACAGCAAAATAATATTTTAAAAGTTGAATTGACTGCCGATCAGGCGGAAAAGTTAGATCAAAACAAAAATGTAATTGTTGAAAAAGATACTATGATGACTTCCAGTTCCGACAGCGAAACGGTAGATAGACAGATTAAACATATGGCTGCAGAACAATGGAACAGGAAAGCGCTTCAGGCAGAAAATATAACAACAGGAAAAGATACTGTGAAAGTTGCAGTCCTTGATTCGGGGATTGACAAAACAAGTGATATTGTATTGGAAGACGCAGTTAATTTTGTCCCGGATCAGGGCGTGGACGATCAGACGGGACATGGTACGATAGTTTCTAATCTGCTTGCAAAGAGTGATGAAACCAAAGATGGAATCATTACAACAGGAGACAATATTAAATTGTCAGAAGTACGTGTGTTGGATGAAAACAATCAGGCACCGGTCAGTCGTGTTGTGGAGGGCCTACAGTGGTGTATAGACCACCAGATTGACATTGTGAATATGAGTTTTGGAATGGACAGCAATTCCCAAGTGTTGCATCAGGTTATTCAGCAAATGCAAGAAAAGGGGATTTTGATGATTGCTGCTGCAGGAAATAACGGAGAACAGGCTGGAACACATGTACAGTATCCGGCGGCTTATTCTGAGGTGATCGGAGTTGGATCTGTGGATGAGAATTTAAGTTACAGCAGTTTTAGTGCCAAAGGCGATCAGGTGGAGTTGATGGCACCGGGAGAGAATATACCGATCACAACATATTGGGATATTCAGGGAGTGGGATCCGGTACCAGTTATGCAGCTCCACAGGTGACAGCCATAGCCGGAGCTTTATGGTCGAGAAATAAAGACAGATCAGCACAGGATATTCGAGGAATATTAACACAGTCTGCCAGAAGGATAACCGGTGAGGAAAGTGGGCGTCTTGTTTCTTATAAAGAAGCAGCACAGATCTTCGATGAATATAATGGTGATGCAGTGACAGTAGCGAAGGCAGAGTGGTGTGCGGAAGATTATGAGGTGCCAGAATTGCTGAAAGCTAGCTGGAGTGGGAAAAATCATAATAAATATGTTAAAACGGCATCATTAAATAAAACAGAGATAGGTGTTGTACAAAATGCGTGCGAATATGCAGATGTTGGAGGAGATGAATTCAAAAAAGCAGATGTGCTTCATGCCCGAGCAAAGACAAATTATGTGTCTGCTTGTAAATGTTTGTATCAGGCAGCGCTTTCATGGAATAGCAAACGGAATTATAATGATTTGTATAAAATAGCAGACAGCTACAAGAGTAGTTGGGATACGAATTCAGCAAGTAGTATTAAAGACTTAAAAACAGCGATGAAGGCGGCTGTGTATTATGATTTGCAGGATATGAGTAAAACCGGAACTAAGGTGTCAGTAAATCGAGGAAGACTACAACTGCTGGGGCTTGCTATTCATGTCGCAGGAGATACATATGCGCACAAAGCAATGGTTGATGTAACAGATGGAGGGAAGGAATTAGATACAATTTATGCAAAACATCTCAATAATATAAAACCTTATTTGGTAAAACCAGCCCAGGGCATGACACCGATTATAAATAAGGCAAAAAGTTCAGAAGGGTTAACAACAGCTCATTTAGGTCAGAACTATTTCAAGAATGACAAGGTTAGTAAGAAGCGGGCGAACGACTATTATACAGACAGTATTACATATATGGCAAAGAGATATAGTGTTGCTACACAGGTCGCAACAGGAAAACTGTTAAATTATTATAACAACAAGGCGAACTTTAGCATATTTGTATTTTGTCCATATGAATTGAAAAAGAAAGGGAACCAGACATATGCATCTATTTATAATTATAAATTATTAAAATTGACACAAAATGTGCAGGATGCGGGATATCGTTATGCGGATTATTCGACAGGAAAAAATAATACATATAATACATCCGACTGGTCACGGTTATCTCATAATTAAAGGATGATTATTCTTAAGAATTCTTAAGATTCTCCGAAATATATTGACGGTGAAAGTGAGATTTGATGTAATAATAAGTAAACAGTCAAAAGTTTTGGTATAGTAAGATAAAAAATAATGTAAAAGGAGGAAGGGAATATGAGGTTAAAAAAAGGT
>NZ_QULH01000041.1:0-3147 GCF_003481635.1 Clostridium sp. OM05-6BH
AAGATACCGGCTCTCCCGGTTTGCCCTCACATCCGTTATAAATAGCGGTCTTATAAACTTTAGCCCCACCTAGGTTCGGATAAGTATCTGTTCCGATGGTCTGTCCCCAGATGGAGCCATCGTAAGTCACAGTGTCATCACCTTCTCCGGTTGAGCAGCCCTGTGACAGGAGATACGCAACTTCACCGGTCTTGTACTGCTCTGTTGTTTTTCCCTCAATTTTTGTAGTCATTCCGCTATTCGTGCCTATCGCAGCTCCTGTATAAACGGTGCTGTCATAATAACAGTTTGTGATGGTTCCGTTATTCCATCCGTTCACGCCTCCTACATATCCACTACCACTAACACTACCGATATTATAGCAGTTTGTGATGGTTCCTTTATTCCATCCGTTCACGCCTCCTACATAACGTTCTATACCACTGACGCTACCGGCATTATAACTATTTGTGATGGTTCCTCCGTTATTATCTCCGCTCACGCCTCCCACATAACCTTCGCTACCACTGACGCTACCGATATTATAGCAGTCTGTGATGCTTCCGGTATAATTAATTCCGCTCACGCCTCCTACATATTCTAAGCCACTGACGCTGCCGGCATTATAACTGTTTATGATAGTTCCTTTACTATTATATCCGCTCACGCCTCCTACAAAACCGCTACTACCACTGACGTTTCCGGTATTATAACAGTTTGTGATGTTTCCGGTATCATTATATCCGCTCACGCCTCCTAGAGTTCCTAAACCACTGACGCTGCCGGTATTATAACAGTTTGTGATAGTTCCGGTATAATTATTTCCACACACGCCTCCTACCTTGCTGGTACCATAGAAATAAGAATCCAAAATACCTGCATTGGCAATCTTACCATTGTTACGACCGAACAATCCCACATCATAACTATCCTCTTGATTGAAATACAATCCACTGATTGTGTGGTTTTGTCCATCAAATATACCAGTGTATGGACTTGCGCTAGTTGCTATCGGTGTCCATTCCTTGAATGTTCCCTCATTTACTGTTCCATCCGACTTCAGAACATTTTTATTCACAACAATATCCGCGGTCAGGACTGCATTCGCCGATGCATTCTGCGTCTCGCCCGAAAGTGTACCATTTACAAGTCCTGCAAACCAGTAAAGCTGACCTGCATTACTGATCTCGTAAACCGCATCCTTGCTACCGTCCCCATCCATATCATACTTGTCTGTGGTGAGATCTGCCGGCTGGTATACCTCATTACATGCGCAGAAACCATTCTCGCCGATGCTGTGAGTTTCTGTTTCCTTCGTCACATATCCGATCGGACAGTCTTTGCATGCCACGTTTTTTATATGTTCCTTGTCATCTTTCCAAGTGTATGTAACATCACCGTCTTTGTTATGTGTATGCTCTTCTCCATCTACCAAAAGGCTCGCACCATCTGCCAAAGTGAGTTTCTCCGGATTAGTAATACTCGCACCACTCTCAAATTCAATGCTTTCCCCACTTGCAATCGTTAAATCTTCTTTTAAAGTGGCTTTACCATATACATATGTTTTCGTTACAGTCTCTTTGGTATCAGCATCTTTCCATTGCTTTGTGATGACAGAGTTGCTGAAGGAAGCATCCGTTAATACAGGTTTCTGACAGTCTAAAGCACGACTAACCACAATCTGGCTTCCTGATACATTAATTCGTTGATTTGATCTAATTACCTCACCTTCGTATCGATCTGTTGTTGCTTTCGCTTCAACATAACTGTCTACTATATTAATTTCATCACCACGAATTAAGTTTGAATCATCCATATTATTGGCTACCACATGACTATTTTTAATCGTTACGCTACCGTTACAATCAATTAGGGAAGGCTTCAGCGTTGCTCCTATAATATTTAAATTACTATTAGTCGGATTACCTACTGTACTAATTGTTCCACAACTTAAACTTCCGTTATAATTGCTACCATTTATTTCTAGTGTTTGCTCAATCTGACCATCCGTTAAGCTACTTTGAATCATCCCCATAGTATTTGTTCCGGATAAGATAATCGCAAGATTACCGTTAAAACTCGAAATGGTACCAGAAACAGATGCACCGTCCAATACAAGTTGATTCTTCGTGCGGTCATAATACCAATTGGTTCCCTGATATATCGTATCATTACCAGAGACTTCATTATTTTGAAATTTCCCATTATCAATAATTTTAGTTGAGCCTATCGTCAAATATTGAGGAGTGGTTCCCACTGCAGTCTCCTCCGCCTCCGCATTCATCACGCCCCAGCCGCTCACATCTACTGCCGACAGCACCATAAGCGCTGCCATTGCTCCGGCAAGTATCCGTCTTGCTCCTCGTTTTCTTTGTTTCATATCTTCCTCCCTTTCTAATATTACATATCCACCAGATCAGACCACTTCCTTATTCCTTTCATCGATTTTCGGAAAACGGCACAAAAGGTGTCTCCGGCTCACCACTTGTTGTAATAATATCCTCTGTTTCAAACTCTACAATCTCCATCTCCGGTACTTCATATCTCTCTTTCATAATCTGATACTCCTTTCATTTTTGTATGAATTCTGTGTTCATGTCCATGTACTCTTGCTATTCGGTTACCTTGATCGTTCACTTACTAATTGGATTGGCATATAGACTGCGCGGTATATGCATAATTGGAAAATGCTTTCACCAGTGTCACCAGAGCATCCTCATAAGTCCCCTCCTGAGCTTGTAATACCTGATAACAGTACATCATCGCACAGTAATCTCCACTCAATGTGTTCGTGCCATCCGTTACGGTAAATGTTTTTAAATTTCCCAACTCATTCGCTCTGATATTTTCCAGAGACAGAATATAATACTGACCTCGTTTCACCGGTGTGATTTCTTTTCCGTCTACGATAAAATTCAGCTTTGACACATCGATTCCTTCCTTCGGTTCATAGAAGATATTCAATGTAGTTTCCGATTTCAATACCATGCTAAGTCCGGCAAATTGTCCAAGCACTTTATTTTCAGCCTTATTTGCAACAAAATTATCAATATAACCCTCAAATCGATCCAGTATTTCCAACTCATTATCATTTAAATACTTATTTGCCAGCTCATCCACCGCCTTATTAAAATACTTCTGTGAGCAGGCACCATAATTCAACATCGC
>NZ_QULH01000042.1:0-2475 GCF_003481635.1 Clostridium sp. OM05-6BH
TAAATTATTGTTTACGATAGAACGTAGATTATATATAATATCAATTAAGAAGGAGGGTATTATGGATACGGAAAAGGCGTATTTGAGTAATGATAAAGATATGATTCAATTCCGTTATGGAGATAAGATAATTCGTTTTCGTGGACCATATTCATTAGAGCGATTTATTTCCGTAAAGGAATGGGACAATGGGTATATCGTTGTAATGGCAAAGTATCAGCATAATGCGGAACCGGAGGAGGAATATATTGATATGATTCCTGTTTTGAGGGATTTATATATTGATGCCTCGGTTTTTTTAAAACCCATCAAGGAAGTGAGGTTGGTTTATGGACAAGATTAAACAGATTGCGGATCAAGCGGATATGATTATTAATGGATATGCATTTACGCGCGAAAAAAATCGAATCCGTATCTTGAATCTAAATAATCCAGAGAAAGCTTTGGTGATTTCGGAGGATGGAACGGTATTGGAAACGACAATGGATGATATTGAGATCTGCATTGTTACAGATTACTGGAAAAGTGATCGAGAATTTATGGAGGATGAGGATGCCTAAGTATTATCAGGATAAGATTTGTGGGTATTACCTGTATTTTACTTCGTTTTGCGTGATTGAGTGTATGCATGTACATGCAAGCGATAGAAAACTTACAGAAGAAGGATCTGCTAAGTTTTTTGTAAAGGCTGACGGTGATACTGTGTTACAGAATAGAGGAATGCTTAATGATAGAGATATTCGAAAAATACAAGCATACATTAAACGGCACTATAAAGAGATGTACAAAAAATGGGCTCAATATAGTGAAAATGACTTCTATCATGGGAACTAATTGGCTTGTTATGTAACAAATTCCTAGCAACGGCGGGAATAATAAACCGATAGAACTGCCGTTGAGTCGTTCTCTGGTAAAATAACAAAGGAGAATGACATATGAAACAACAGATCATTATTGATGTAATGCAACAGATGCTTCCCCACCTCGACAATGCCCAGATGCAGAAACTGCAAAAGGTTTTGGAATATACATTACATGGCTGTGAAATAACAGTGCTTGAGGAGAATGATAATGATAATTCGCAGTTGGTTGAATCTTTTGTCTCGGCAAAAAGAATTGAGGGATGCTCGGAGAAAACATTGAAATATTATCGCACTACAATAGAAACAATGTTAATTTTCGTTGATAAGAGTATTCGATATATACAAACTGAAGATTTGCGTTCTTATCTGATAAATTATCAGAATGAAAAGCAATCAAGTCGTGTGACGATAGATAACATCCGTAGAATTTTGTCAAGTTTTTTCTCATGGCTGGAGGACGAGGATTATATATTGAAGAGTCCTGTTCGGCGTATTCATAAGGTAAAAACCGCAACTAATATCAAGGAAACCTATACGGATGAAGAATTAGAAACGATGCGTGACAGTTGTACAGAGTTACGGGATTTGGCAATTATTGATATGCTTGCTTCGACAGGAATGCGTGTTGGTGAGATGGTGTTACTAAATCGGAACGATATTGATTTCAATGAGAGAGAATGTATTGTTTTTGGAAAAGGAAGCAAAGAACGAGTAGTTTATTTTGATGCTCGAACAAAAATACATTTACAGAATTATCTGAGGAGCAGAAAGGATGATAATCCTGCGTTATTTGTATCGCTGAAGTCACCATATGAAAGATTGAAAATAGGCGGTGTTGAAGTTCGCTTGCGAGAATTTGGAAAGCAATTAGGTTTGCAAAGGGTTTATCCACATAAGTTTAGGCGCACACTTGCAACGACGGCGATAGATAAAGGAATGCCTATTGAGCAGTTACAACAGCTTCTGGGGCATAGGAAGATAGATACTACTTTGCAATATGCAATGGTAAAACAGAGCAATGTTAAGATTGCTCACCGAAAATATATTGGATAAGGAGTAAACAATGGGACAATGGAATGAAGCGAAAATTGGGGAGATTGCTGAAGTTAAAGGAGGAAAAAGGATTCCTAAGGGAAGGAAACTTATTAAAGAACCTAACAGTCATCCGTATATTAGAATTAGAAATTTAGGAAAAACAAAGTATTTGCAATTAAATGCTGATTACGAGTATGTTGATGAAGAAACGCAGCAAATGATTGCTCAATATATAGTTAACCAAGGCGACATTTTGATAAGTGTCGTTGGAACTATTGGACTGGTTGGCATTGTTGGAAATACTTTGGACAAAGCAAACCAAACTGAAAATTGTGATAAGATAATCAATATAAAAAAGGTATTATCAGAATATCTTTATTATTATCTTGTTTCGAGTTTTGGACAAGATGAGATAAAAAAGGGCACTGTTGGGGCTGTACAACCAAAGTTGCCGTTGAAAAATGTGAAGGATATAACTGTTAAGTATCCACCTATTATAGAACAAAAACAAATAGTAGAAATTTTAAGTGCTATTGACGAGAAAATAGAACTTAATGAGACTATAAACAATAATTTA
>NZ_QULH01000044.1:0-1723 GCF_003481635.1 Clostridium sp. OM05-6BH
TTTGTCAGCTTCTTATTATTTCGTATATCCAGTCTGGTAATCTTATTATCCTCGCATGCCAAGTTCACCAAATCAGGATTATTGCTAACATCTAATTCTGTTATCTCATTTCCGCTAATACCGATTATTTCCAATGACGGTAATCCTACAAACGAAATCTTTCCTTTTAAGCCTCGTTGCAACCAGTCAATCATTGTCAGATGCCCGTTTTCCCATCTATAATCTTCACCATCCCACTCTTTGTTAATATGAGCTCCCAATGCTCTCTGATCTGCAATGATTTTGCGAAGTGCAATATACTCGGGCACTTGCTTGGCAGTTTCTTCGTCATATACAACCATTACAGAGTGGTTACTGTATACATCATTTTCATTCATTTTACCACACTGTCTGATATCTACATACGCGATTTCGGTATCTTCACATTGCAAAGACTCCAGTTCCGTATTATGAGTGATATCTAAACTTGTAAGTTTGGTTTTGCTACATCTTAAATCCTTCAATGCGACATTTTTACTGAGATCTAAGCTTGTAATGTTTGTTTCATCACAGTCCAATCGCTCCAATGCTATATTATTACTAATATCTAAGCTTGCAATATTTGTTTCATAACATTCTAACCATTCCAATGCGACATTTTTACTGACATCTAAACTTGCGATATCGGTCCCATCACAGTGCAACACGCTCAATGCTATATTTTTGCTAACATCCAAGCTTGTAATCTTTGCTTGACTGCAATACAACTCTTTCAATTCTACATTATTAGATAAATCAATACTGCTAATATGCTCGACAAATTGGACAAATAATGTTTCCAGCTTCTTATTACTGCTTAAATCCAAATTTTCAATTTCCAAACCGTCACAGGAAAGTTTTTGCAAATTTGCCAACTTACTTACATCTAAATGCTTAATCTGAGTTTCGCCACATTCTAAATTCTCCAACTCCGGGTTATGATTGACATCCAAATCAGAGATCTGCGTAAAGAAACAGGTAAGCGTTTTCAATTTCTCATTCTTATCTACATCCAAATTGGTTATTGGGCATTGATAACATTCTAATGTCTCAAGTGCTGCATTATTTTCTAAGTTCAAGTCTCTAATACCGGTCCATGCGATATGTAACGTTTTCAATGCAGTGCAACCACTAACTTCAATTGCAGTCAAATTACGATTCCCTCGGCAATCAATAGTCTCTAATGCTGTTAAGTCATTGAATGAAATATCCTCTGTCAAATTATAATCTGTTGTATCATACTCCCATTTGGAAATCCATTTTATTTCTACCAGTCTTCCATCTTTCCAAGTGTACTGATCGGTATCATCCAAATTTTCACTTACAGTCGCCCCTTTTGCTCTCTGATCCGCAATGATCTTATTAATTGCTGCAACATCACTGGAATTCTTGACGTCAGTTGGCTCTTCCGTTGGTTCTGCATCTGCAACAGCCATAGTGGCATCCGCTGCATTTGCCCATTTAAGGTTTCCAAAGCCACCCATTGTTATCAGTAAACAAAACCCCAATAACAATGATATTTGTTTCTTGTTTTGTCTGTTCATTTCATTTCCTCCTCTGCATAATATCTCTATTATGTCGCTAATCAGTGAAAAAACTTATTGTCATTTTATTTTTATCTTCTTATTGCCCTTCTTCTTCAGGAACTTTTTGTATGTCTTATATTGTTTCTTTGGCACATTGATAACAAGGTTCTTTGCCGTTC
>NZ_QULH01000045.1:0-1686 GCF_003481635.1 Clostridium sp. OM05-6BH
CAATGGCATTAAGTTAAGGAAATCTCACATCACAGAAATGTGGTGTGGGATTTTTTTTGCAATAAACTATTGACAAATCAGTCATAAAATGCGGCCGCTTTAGCTACTGAGAATTTTGAGAGGTAGCTAAAGCGGCTCTTGTAATTAGAAAACATCTATTTACAAGGAGGAAATCGCATGAATAGAAACTCACAGAAATTAAGAAACTTATTATTGAATCTCATTAATAAGCAGAAGCAGGATTTAACAGGACTTGTTTCTGACCCCGATGTGAATTTTACAAGAAATAGGAAAATTCCATATGAAAATATGATTTTGTCATTGCTAACGATGGAGGGGGCTACTTTAACGAACGAACTATTACGACAGTTTGGTTGCAGTACCACTACCGCAACATCATCAGCATTTGTTCAGCAGAGAAAGAAAATCCTACCAGCCGCACTGGAAAATCTTTTTCAAGAGTTCGCTTCCCAAACAGCCCGAAGCGATAATTATAGGGGATATAAACTTTTAGCTATTGATGGTTCAGATATTCAAATTGCAACTAATCCGAGGGACAAAGCGTCTTTTTTTCAAACAAAAGAAGGCGTAAAACCCTACAATCTCCTTCACCTTAATGCTTTATACAACCTTCTCTCTCACACATATGAAGATGCTATAGTTTATAAAGCTAAAGAAGCCGGAGAAAACAAAGCATTAATTGAAATGGTTGATAGATCTGATTTTACCACAAAGACCATTGTTACTGCGGACAGAGGGTATGAGTCGTATAACAACATGGCACATATACAAGAAAAAGGTTGGTTCTACCTTATACGAGTAAAGGATTTTGGCAAGTACAAAACAGGCATTTTGCACGGCTTAGACTTACCTGACACAGAGGAATTTGATGAGTATATAGATTTAAATTTAACTCGGAAACAGACAAATGAAATGAAGAATTTATTGCAGCAGAAGAATACATATCGATGGATATCACATAAATGTACGTTCGATTATCTGCCGTCAAAAAGTAAAAAATCAGATCCTGCAGTATTGTATCATCTACCATTTAGAATTGTACGTTTTCCAATATCAGATAATTCATATGAAGTTGTAGTAACCAATCTGGACGCAGTAGAATTTCCTTCAGATGAACTAAAGAAACTATACGGCATGAGGTGGGGAATTGAAACATCTTTTAGAGATTTAAAATATACTATAGGATTACTTCATTTTCATTCGAAAAAGGTGGACTATATACTCCAAGAAATTTTCGCAGGGCTAATAATGTATAACTTTTCTGAATTGATTACCTCGCACGTAGTCATAGAAAAGGGTTCCAGAAAATATGAATATAAAATCAACTTTTCTGTTGCTGTACATATATGCCGTGATTTCCTGTTAAGTATAAATAACCCACCTGATGTTGAACTGCTCATTGCCAGATATGTACTACCCATTCGCCCCGGGCGCTCAAGACCACGAGAAATGAAAGTCAAACAAGCAATAAGCTTCATGTATAGAATAGCATAAAATATCGAAAAATGTATCAATTTTTGACAAGGGTATTGCTCTTGTCTATTTGTCGTACATTTTTTTGATTAATGTATGGAATTTAATCTGTGACAAGAAAATGAAAAGAGAAGTTAGTATCGAAAAAAGATACCAACTTCTCTCATAATTAGCCTTAACTTAATGCCATTG
>NZ_QULH01000046.1:0-1243 GCF_003481635.1 Clostridium sp. OM05-6BH
CATTATAAAAATATTAAATTTTTGTCTTGACAACTGAGCCATTATAATGGTATTGGAAAAATATATAGTCAATGGAATTAAAAACTTTAAGAAGTATTATTTTAATGACGCTTTAAGCATAGTAATAGTAATTGTTTTGGTGTCAAGTTTATTGAACTTGATATTTGCGAAAATTGATAGCACTATACCAGTTGGCAATTCTCAATTAACAGATAGTATGTTAGCAATGTTGTTTTCGGCATTGATTTTTGCGCCCATAGTTGAAGAACTTGTAAATAGATGCGCTATTGGGTTGTTTTTAGAAAAGTTTATAAAAAATGACGTTGTGATTAATGTTGTTACAGCTATAATATTTGCTTTTTTACATTTGTTTAAAATGCATTTAAATATTTATGGTCTAATCTTTTACGGATTGGTGTATGGTATGCTGGGTTATAGTTGTGGATATTATTACAGAAAAACCAGTAATATCGTATTATCAATGCTTATTCATTTTATCTGGAACTTATGTATGTTTGCAGGTATCGTGTTGAGAAATATGTTATGAATGAAAACAAGCAATATAGTGGTAGATAACACAGATAATACTTCTGCTATTGAAGAATCTATAAAAGTTGAGAATAAAATAACAACGCAAGAAGAATCAATCAAGGAAGTTAATGTTACAGAACCAGACAAGCCTGTAATGACACCAGAGACAGCCGCATATCCAAAGCTTAAGAAGATAAAAGTAGAGCTTGATAATCAGAATAATCTCATCTTTCAGGCAGAACAGCAACGAGGCAATCTTGAAATCGAATTGTCAGATTTAAAAGGTTTGGCGAAGATTACAAGAAAAGCTGAATTACAGAGAAAGATTGATGAAAAGACCTACTATATCAATCGATTGAAGATAGGACTTTCAAATATGGTTCGTAACTACGGATTTGAGAATATGAATGAGTTTTATCTAAGCTACAAGGAATCAAAGAGTGCTTATGCAGAGTATCAGCAGAAAACTGAGGATTGGAAGAAATCATTTGGCCATACAGATAATTCAATGGATAAGGCAGAAACGATGTCAGAGAAGCTTGCCAGATTGCAGAAAGAGGCAGATAGTTATAGGCAATATAATAGAAGAATGAGCAATAAATTGAGATAATAATGCTATGTATGCACCACTTCTTAAACAAATTGTTATCATGATTTTAAATTTTACCTGAATCCGTGAACCTTGTTTCAAAATGAAAAGGCACACAGGAAA
>NZ_QULH01000047.1:0-949 GCF_003481635.1 Clostridium sp. OM05-6BH
CATATCTCTATGATTTATTCTTCTATATGCAGTTTTCAAGGTACTATATGCTGGACAACTTCTAAACTCGACTTCGTCTCGTTAAGTAATTGTATGCCAGCACTTATAAGTTGCTTCGCAACTTATGCTTTACACCACGCTGTGAAGATCAAACTTAAATGACCGCTTCACAACTTGTGCTTTTGGCTACATCATGATTACTCACTTTATAACCAAATGGAGACGGAGAGATTCGAACTCTTGACCCCCTGCTTGCAAGGCAGGTGCTCTCCCAACTGAGCTACGCCCCCATCTTAATTAAATATTAACTAAGAGGAAATATTTAATTGTATGGGCTTAAGTGGACTCGAACCACCGACCTCACGCTTATCAGGCGTGCGCTCTAACCAGCTGAGCTATAAGCCCTTATTAATTGGCGGCCACCTACTCTCCCATGCCGTCTCCAGCATATGACAAATCATATCTCTATGATTTATTCTTCTATATGCAGTTTTCAATGTTCGTAAGTTGCTTCGCAACTTATCGTGAAACTATTGTTTCACAATGGAGACGGAGAGATTCGAACTCTTGACCCCCTGCTTGCAAGGCAGGTGCTCTCCCAACTGAGCTACGCCCCCTTATTAATTGGCGGCCACCTACTCTCCCATGCCGTCTCCAGCATAGTACCATCGGCCGCTTAGGTCTTAACCATCGTGTTCGGGATGGGAACGGGTGTTACCCCTAAGCGCATCGCCACCAAATGTTTTGGTATGTCCCTCGTGCCAGTCTTCCCTCTTCATACTCCGCTTCGCTTCGTACTCATGGAGGCAATCCCTCATATACATCTGCTTGTTTGTCTCATCACAAAAGTAAACTTTCATCTGAGCCAAACCTGCATCTGTGCACTCGGTCCTTGATAACCAAACAGTAAAACAACCCTTACTCTCTCTCTTAGAAAGGAGGTGATCCA
>NZ_QULH01000048.1:0-844 GCF_003481635.1 Clostridium sp. OM05-6BH
TTACAGCTTCTTCCAACAGGAAGTCTGAAAGGGAATATGGAAAAGGGAATCAAGGCTTGTTTTCAGGCAAAAGAAAAGGGGGCAGATATTGCAATTTTTCCAGAAATGTGGAGCTGCGGATACGTCTTTCCACATGAAGAGGCAAGCCTACGGGAATGTGCCATTCCTAGGTATGGCTCTTTTGTGAAAAGGTTTGCAGAACTTGCTGCAGAGTTGGATATGGCTATAGCTATCACTTTTTTGGAGCAACATGAGCCGAAACCGAGAAATACAGTTTGCCTTTTCGACAAACATGGCAAAATACAGTATTGTTATTCAAAAGTCCATATTTGTAATTTTGGGGAAGAAGATGATGAAAGTGTTCTGGATGCAGGAGATGATTTCTTTGTGACAGAATTGGATACGAAAGAAGGAGTTATAAAAGTCGGATCAATGATTTGCTATGACCGGGAATTTCCGGAAAGTGCTCGAGTTATGATGTTGAAAGGAGCGGAGCTACTTCTAGTTCCAAATGCCTGCCCAATGGAACTGAACCGCCTCGCACAACTCAGGGGAAGAGCATATGAAAATATGTTAGCTATAGCCACATGCAATTATCCGGCCCCTCATCCGGATTGCAATGGACATTCTACCCTGTTCGATGGTGTCGTATATCTTCCAGAGCTTCCTGACTCGCGAGATACATGTGTATTTGAAGCTGGCGAGGGAGAGGGTGTATACGTGGCTGAATTGGATGTAGATATGTTGCGAGAGTATCGTCATCGTGAGGTATGGGGGTGCAAAAATCGACGCCCAGAAGTGTATGGTATAATATCAGAGAGGAATCATATATAAAAGGGTTCAA
>NZ_QULH01000005.1:0-207001 GCF_003481635.1 Clostridium sp. OM05-6BH
GTTAACCGCGCTGTCGTAGGTTCGAGTCCTACTCGGGGAGCGACAAAAAAGTCCTGTAAACGATTTCGTTTACAGGACTTTTTTTGATCTTTTTGCCATATCGCCATTAAAGATAAGGATTGTACTCTTTATAATCCCATTTCTGGTAATAGATGATCTTTGGAAGCTTCCTATATAGAATTAAAGTGTCCAATTATGGAAAAAAGTGTCCAATTCTGCCAAATGGGTTTACGAAGAGATTTTTTTATTACATTTAATGTGTTACAGGCACATTTATTAAAGACTTTGTATTATTGCATATTTGATACAAAGCGGTTAATTAGGGGACATATGAAAAAAGGAACAAGGGAATAAAAAAGACAAAGGAATTAATTTTAAGAACAGTAGAAAAAAAGCGAAGAAAAAATTGATTATGGATAGTGAGAGTTGACCTACATGCTTAGGCATCCTACATCAGCCAGTAAGACCACAGTCATTGCAACATAAAGATGTTACAATGAAGTAAACATCTTTATGTTGGCACCTTGTAGAGTTTCTCTACAAAAATCTCCAGTACTTGAGAACAGACCCTCTGTACCGCAGATCAAAACAACACACGATACGATAATTATAGCATATTAGGTCTGTGTATGCAATGGAATAACATAATTAATGTAGGAATAATGTAGGAACCTTAATGTAGAAATCGTAGAAATTTGAAATTTCATTTTTGGTTCATTAAAAAAAATAAAAAAAAACACTTGCATTCTTGTAAATTATATGATAGTATATTATTCGTTGTCAGACAAAAATTGTCTAGCAAGATGGCTCCATGGTCAAGCGGTTAAGACATCGCCCTTTCACGGCGGTAACACGGGTTCAAATCCCGTTGGAGTCATATATGGCGACTTAGCCAAGTGGTAAGGCATGGGACTGCAACTCCCTGATCATCGGTTCAAATCCGGTAGTCGCCTCTAGCAACCCTCATTTGCACTATGTAAATGGGGGTCGTTTTAGTTTACGCTATATAAAAAAGGAGACTAAGATTGGAGAAGGAATATCAGGATATTTTTAACGAGATTCAGGACACCTTTGGAAAAAGTAAACTGCAGCCAAGCCAGTATTCCGCATTAGCACTTGCATATATTGGGGATGCAGTATATGATTTGATCATTCGGACGATAGTCATTGATCTGGGTGCTGGTCATGTCAAAAATTTTCATAGAATGACTAGTTCTGTTGTAAAAGCAGAGGCCCAAGCTAAGCTCATGAAAATTTTAGAGGACAAGCTTACTGAGGAGGAAGTGGCATATTATCGTCGGGGACGCAACGCCAAGTCAGCAACTTCTGCAAAGAATGCGTCTATTGTGGATTATCGTGTAGCGACCGGGTTTGAAGCGTTGGTTGGGTATTGGTATTTGACGCACCAGATGGAGCGAGCTATGAAATTGTTGCACGATGGTCTGATCGAAGCAGATCAGATGCCTCACAAATAATGAACTCGCATGATCGAAGCAGATCAGATGCCCCACAAATAATGTACTCGCATGATCGAAGTGAATTAAATTGTTTTGGTACGGTAGTGTAAATTGTTAAATTATATAGGAAGGAAGACACATATGGCATACGAAGAATTAACAATAGAAGGGCGTAATGCAGTAATTGAGGCATTTCGTGCAGGGAAAACCGTTGATAAGATATTTGTTTTAGAAGGCTGCAAGGATGGCCCTATTCAAACAGTTTTGCGTGAAGCGAAAAAGCAGAGTACCATTGTCAATTTCGTCAAGAAAGAACGCTTGGATCAATTATCAGAGACAGGTAAGCATCAAGGAGTTATTGCACATTTGGCGGCTTATGAGTATAGCACAGTAGAAGAAATTATGGATCGTGCGGCACAGAAGGGGGAAGCACCGTTCGTTATTTTATTGGATGGAATAGAAGACCCACACAATTTGGGGTCTATTATTCGTACTGCTAACCAGGCAGGTGCACATGGTGTCATCATTCCTAAGCGACGAGCTGTTGGTTTAACTGCCACTGTGGCAAAGGCATCTGCAGGAGCGATTCATTATACTCCGGTGGCAAAGGTAACGAATCTGGTCAAAACCATGGAAGAACTCAAGAAACAGGGGATGTGGTTTGTTTGTGGAGATATGTCAGGAGAGACGATGTATTCGCTTGATCTGACCGGGCCGATCGGTGTTGTGATCGGTAACGAAGGCGATGGTGTCAGTAGATTAGTGAAAGAAAACTGCGACTTTACGGCATCCATTCCGATGCAGGGTGATATTGATTCATTAAACGCTTCGGTAGCGATGGGAATTTTATCATATGAAATCGTGCGCCAGCGGATCACAAAGGGTATAAAATAAGCGTGTTATAGCCAGAGGAACGCTAAGGATATAGAAGTCAGTGTGTTATAGCCAGGGGTATGTTAAGGGTATAAAGTAGGCACATTTGCAGAAGCAAATCGTAATGGGTGAATGTGAGGTAAGTACGGGGTGTAGTATGAGAGAGTATGAACAGCAGACAATAGAGGAAGTGGTTGCCAGTGCAAAACATGGTAATGATGAGGCTATGGAGTATGTATTGGCTAAATATAAAGGACTCGTTAGAGGGCTTTCGCGAACATTGTTTTTATTGGATGGCGATGAGGACGATTTAATACAGGAAGGGATGATTGGCCTGTACAAGGCAGTCGTAAGCTACGATGAATGTAGAGGCGCTGCATTTGAGACATTTGCCAGTCATTGCATTAATCGGCAGATGTATTCTGCTGTCAAAAAGTCCAATCGTAAAAAAAACGGGCCTCTTAATACTTATATTTCAATCGATTCAGCCAGTGATAGCGATAATGAACAGGGACCGGACAGCGTCAAGCTGTTGGATCGTGTGTCGGCAGGTCTGCATCAAAATCCAGAGGACATTATTATTGACAGAGAAGAAGCTGGTGATATAGAGGAACGCTTATTTAGTGTTTTGAGTGGAATGGAACGAGAAGTTCTATCGTTGTTTTTGCGTGGTATGACTTATCAGGAGATTGCCAGATATATGCAAAAGCAACCGAAAGCAATAGACAACGCATTGCAGCGGATCAAGACTAAATTACGGACGATACTAAGGTGATGACGCCTTCTTCTCATCCAAAAGCTGCATTAAATACTGCAATAGGGCTGCTGAAGATAAAAGAGAAGGAAATTAATCTGTTTTGCTCTTTAAGGTGGAAATAAGCTTTTCACTTCAGTGTTCGGGGACACGATAGAAAACGTATAAATGGGGCTTATAAAACAGAGAAAATGAAAAACAGAGAAAATGAAAAATTTGCTTGCAAATTTAGAGGCGCTATTATATAATATGGATTGTTGAGTGCTGCTATGGCTCAGTCGGTAGAGCGTCGCCTTGGTAAGGCGGAGGTCACGGGTTCAATTCCCGTTAGCAGCTCTGTTGAGGAAGTGAGGATTTCTGTGAAATTCTCACTTTTTTTACAATATAGGAAAATGCTCGTAACCTAGAGGGAAGCCACCAAGAATTGCGTTAGCAATTCTTGCAGAGCAAAACGCTGGTTTTGCTTTTTTTTGTGAAATAGAAAAATGCTGTTATGCAGAGTGGAAAGGACGGGGAATATGGCAAAAGCACTTATTTTTTTAGCAGAAGGATATGAAGAAGTTGAAATGTTGACGGTAGTAGATATGGTTCGCCGTGCAAAGATTGATATTGACATGGTGGCGATCGGGGATCAGAGAGTGGTAAAGAGCTCACATGGAGTATGCATCACCGCCGACAGATTATTAGATGAGGCAGATTTCGCAGAGGCACAGATGCTGATTTTGCCGGGTGGTATTCCGGGAACACCGAATTTACGTGCCTGCGATACACTGTGCCAGCAATTGCAGCAATTTGCAAAAGAAGAAAAATGGGTTGCAGCGGTGTGTGCAGCACCTACTGTGCTTGGTGAACTGGGGATTTTGAAAGATCATCAGGCAACTTGTTATCCAAGTTTTGCAGATCAGTTGATCTGTGGTCAGTATGTTAAGAAGCCGGTTGTTCGTGATGGCAAGGTTATCACAAGTCGCGGAATGGGAACGTGTATTGAGTTTGCAGCAGAAATCATTACGGCGTTAAAAGATGCGGAAACAGCAGAGCATGTTAAAACAGCTATCATCTACAACGATCAATATGAGGATTAATCCTTATGAAAGAATACTAAGCCGAGGTTGCATTGTGTAATACACAATACAAAGAATGAGAGATAGTCTCGGTAGAAGAACAAAAAAGACTGCCTTAGAAATTACAGAAAATCCTGTGATTTCTAAGGCAGTTTTATGTTATTTCATGCTTTCGCTCCAAGCCCTCGCATCCAGACGTTCCTCGTAGGCATCTGCTGCGGCATCGTACTCTTCTTCATCATTAATATCTTCTAATTCAAAATCATCATTTCCTAAATCTTTGATGCGGAACACATAATATTCTGTAATGTTTTCTACAAAACCCGGAATCAGAGCGGCATAGAGTTGACCGTCCACCTCATAGATTTCATCCACATAAAAGTCTTTATCAATCCCATCCTCATCGGTTAACGTAACCATAGTTTCTTCAAATTCGTATTCTGTATTTTTTGCCATAATTATCTCCGTTTCTGTATAAAATATTGTTTTAGTTCAAGTGACGGCAACAATATATCTGTGTTATTTGCAAAGGTATTTTCAGTATTCATTTGAAATACCCTCTGAACAGATCATTGCCGAAATAATAGCATATATTATAATGTGAAAGTGCCACAGATGCAAGTTTACCTTGACAAAAAGGCTTTTAGACCTTATATTGTACGAAGGGACTAAATCGTAAAATGTAGAGTTCTGTAACAAAAATACACAAATTTTAAGCGCCAGAGCCTAGTTTTGTGCACAAAAGTATAAATTTGCACGAATCAGGCTGACGAGGAAAGAGATTATCGAAATTTCGGCGGATGTCTCTTCGTACGCTCCAGTGCGTTATGTATTGGCAAATATGCAGGTGACTGCAAAACAAATTCAATACAGTGGAGATTACAGATCCTTCGTTTGCGATGATTGTTCTTAGAAGGCAATCGACGCAGAACCGCATGGGCACAGGATGAAGTCTGAAAATGCACCGGTAATGCTGCAGATAACAGTGAAGAGTGTGGAAATACACCGGTGATGCTGCAGGATATTGTGGGCAGTGCGGGAGGCGTCACAGTAACAGATGGAATCTGCCGATTTGGCAGTAGAACGGAGGAAATTATGTGCGGAATTGTTGGTTATAATGGAGCACGTCCGGTGACGGACTTTTTGTTGGATGCTCTCGAATTGTTGGAATATCGTGGTTACGATAGTGCCGGTCTTGCAACGATCAATGCTGAGACAGGACGGACGAAGTTGCGTAAATGTGCCGGACGCGTTGCTGATCTGCGCAAAGTATGTGAGAATGACAAGAAGCAGGCTACTTGTGGAATTGGTCATACACGCTGGGCAACACATGGTGGTGTCAGTGACGAGAATGCGCACCCACATCGTCAGGGTAATGTGCTTTTAGTTCATAATGGAATTGTTGAAAATTATGAAGAGCTTCGTGATCATTTTATGTTGAGCAAAGATCTGAAGTCAGAGACAGATACAGAAGTAGTTGCCGGTGTTTTAAACCGTTACTACGATGGAGATCCACATAAAGCAATCGCACAAACGGTAAAGCATTTAAAGGGAACATTTGCATTAGTTATTATTTTTGATGATATACCGGATGTAATCTATGCAATCCGTAACGTAAGTCCGATCGTGGCTGCACGTACCGAGGACGGCACAATGTTAGCATCTGATGTTGCAGCACTTGGCTCTCATGCTACGGAATATATGGTTGTGCCGGAGTATCAGATCGTTGAGCTGCACAAAGACGATATTAAAGTGTTTGACCTGAAGGGCAAAGAGCAGAAGACAGAGTTTTTGGAGATTGATTGGGATACCAGCCGTGATGGTAAAGGTAAATATCCATTTTATATGGAAAAGGAAATTATGGAGCAGCCGGAGGCATTGCAGGCAACATTAGATCATCGTATTGTTGACGGACATATTGATTTGTCCTTTGATGGTGTGCCGGATGATGTTTTGCAGAATTGTGAGCGAATTTGTGTTGTTGCTTGTGGCACAGCTATGCATGCCGGATTGATCGCCAAAGCGATCGTTCAGTCAAAATTACAAATGCTGATGGATGTAGAGTATGCATCTGAGTTTATGTACTCCAATCCGGTCATTGATGAGAAAACACTGGTATTAGCAATTTCACAGTCCGGTGAGACGATCGATACTTTGGAAGCACTGAAGTATGCGCGCAAAAAAGGTGCCAAGAGTGTTGCGGTTATTAATGTTAAGGGTTCCTCTATCGCCAGAGAGAGTGATTATGTCATGTATACGGTAGCCGGTCCGGAAATCGCGGTTGCAAGTACGAAAGCATATACGACACAGGTAGAAACATTAATGCTCTTAATTGGGCGCATGGCAAAGGTAAGAGGTATTTTCGACGATGCAGCGGAGAAAGAGTATGTTGACAATATGCTTCAGATTCCTGCCAAGTTAAAGGAAGTATTGAATAAGAAACACGACATCCATAAAATTGCCAGAAAGCTGTTAGAGGCAAAAGATGCATTTATGCTTGGCCGTGGATTGGATTATTCTATCTTGCTGGAGGGAGCTTTAAAATTAAAGGAAATTTCCTATATTCATACAGAGGCATATGCGTCTGGTGAATTGAAACATGGTACGATCGCTCTGATCACAGAAGATACACCGGTCGTTGCTGTTGTCACACAGGAAAAGCTAAAAGATAAAGAATTATCTAACATTCGTGAAGTGCAGTCTCGTGGTGCAAGTGTTGTATTGTTTGTACGCGAAAGTATTTCCATGGCAGATGCAGAATATGCAGATGTATTATTATTACCGGATATGGCGGATGAGTTTATGGTATTCCCGGCAGCAGCGGCATTGCAGTTGCTGGCATATTACGTATCGATGGATCGTGGATTGGATGTTGATAAACCAAGAAACTTAGCAAAAGTAGTTACCGTAGAGTGATCCGGTAAAAATGAAATTATGAAAGCAATATTGTATATTGCCAGTCATGACTAAAAAATGTGTATTTATGGAGGCGAAAGAATGAAATTTCAGGCAGATAAGAAGCATGTTAGTGTAACGGGTAGAACTATTTATCGAGAGGGTATTCGTTATCTGGGATATTCTGCGACATCTATTTCTTTCAAATTCGTAGGAACAAAAGCAACCGCAGAGATTGTCAGTGACGCATCAAAGCATACTGAGAAGGAGAGGGCTTGGATCGCTATTTATTATGGACAGGATAGAGATCCTGCTAAGCGTCTGCGCTTAGAGCAGGACAGGCAGACAATCGTGCTGTTTGAAACGCAACAAACTACGGAACAGCAGATTACTATCGTTAAATATTCTGAAGCAGAATATGCAGCGTGTGGTATTGTTTCTATAGAAATTACCGATGAAGTAAACCCGGGGGAAGAAATACTATTATCGCCGCCGGTACATAAGAAAAGACAGATCGAGTTTTTTGGCGATTCGATCACTTGCGGTTACGGCGTGGAAGGTGATGTGAGTGATGAAATATTTGACACCGCAGATGAAAATCCGACCAAATCGTATTCATTACTTACCGCAGAATTGCTTGATGCAGAACCTAACTTGGTATCGTGGAACGGAAAAGGTGTTATCACGGCATATATAGGGGAAGAAGAGGATGCACAGATTGATGATTCCTGGCTGATGCCAATGTTATATGAATACACGGATGCAGGATTGGAACGAGATTATTTTGCCAATGAGCAGTCAGACTGGGAAACTTGGAATTTTGAGGAATATAAACCGCAGCTTGTTGTCATTTATTTAGGTACGAATGATGCGAGCTATACAAGAGATATTCCAGACAGACAAAAACAGTTTGAAGATGCTTATGTAAAATTGTTGCATCAGGTGCACGAGCATAATCCGAATGCAGCTATTATAACAACGATCGGAGCGATGGATCAAAGACTGAATACGGTGATTGATGCTGCGACAGCATGTTTTGCCAAAGTTACGCCAGATTGTACGATTCGTTATGTACAGCTTCCATTGCAGGATGAGGCAGATGGCTTAGGAACTTATTGGCATCCGACGGAGAAGACGAACCGTAAGTGTGCCCGTTTAATTGCAGATGCTGCTAAGGAAATGCTGCAATGGTGATGATTTGAGAAACTTGAGTCTAAGGGAAATGTTGAAGTGGTGAGACGAAGAACTTGAATCTAAGGAAAATGTTGAAGTGGTGAGACGAAGAACTTGAATTCAAGAGAGATGTTGCAATAGAGACATGAGAAACTTGAATCCAAGGGAAATGTTGTAATAGAAATAACTGAAATAGCTCAAATGGGGTGTCGTTATGCGACACCCCATTTTTCAAACAGTTTACCAACAAATTCAACGATCGGTGCCAGTAAAAGCACCATCAGGACAGTCATAACACCAACTTCTCCACCCGTGAGAAATCCAAGTATCGTAGCGATCAGATCAATAGAAAGACGAACCGGCTTGAAACAATTTCGACCGGTTTTTTGCCGTATTTTTTCGGTAACGGCAAAAGGTACGGCATCATAAGGTGCCATGCCGTGTCCGCTGTGCATATAGCAGGCTGCAGCAACCACAAAAAGCAGAAGCGCCGGGACCAGAATGCCAATGCGGGCTGCAAGTGGAAGATGTGCAGGCACATGGCATACGTTTGTCCAGACCCAGCCGAAGAAATCAGCCGAGTAGCCCACCACAACCATATTTCCGATCGTTCCGGTACCGATCAGCCGCCAATCAAGTAAGATGACCAAGATCAGAAGTATCGTATTAAATAATAGTTGATAATTGCCAAAACTAAGTCCCAGTGTCCGGGCTATTCCATAATTCATTGCCGAGCAGGGATCTGTCCCCATTTCCGTCAGAACGAGCAGCGACACGCCGAGTCCCATCATGATCACAGAAATAAGCATTAGCGCAAAGGTTTTCCACCAATGTTTATCTAGCACCGGCATTTGAAAAGTTGTGGTAATAGTCTCTTTTTCATTCATAGTAATTTTGCATTCCTTTCTCTGCCCACGGGTTTAGAGGTATTTCATACTATGTTATAGGCAAAATGCTTCTGCCGTTTTCATCGGAAAAATATTTCTGACTTTTTCGCAGACAAAATGTTTCTTTCGTTCCCGCAGGTAAATATAGACCTTTTGTCCCATGTATCCTATAATAGGGTTATTAGAACAGCCAACGAAAATCATAACATATTACAGAACCAGCGTCAAAAATCAGCATCATTGTTGGAAGATGCTATGGTGATTGACGGAGTTGGAAACTTTCATGATATGTTTGGATTGTAAATGAAGGAGAATGATCATGCAGAGATTAAAAACAATGTTAAATTCGATAGATCACAAGGGATACCCAGCATATAAAGGCCTTAAGGGCAGTTACGATTTCGGCGATTATCGGCTTGGTATTGACAAAGTGCAGGGTGATCCTTTTGCTTCGCCCTCTCGGATTTCTCTGGTGGTGCCGCAGAGCACACATGCGATCCCAAAAGAGTTTTACGAGCAAAAGCATCGCAGGATCGCAGTGGAAGATCATTTACTCCGTTTGGTTTGCAGGGAAAGCGAACCATTTAATTTTAAGGCAAAAGGATCCGGCAAAAGCGGCTTGATTGCAGTTAGCCGTCCGGGACAGGAAATCGTGGAGCGAAGTGCCTGTCATATCAATGCGAAAAATGGGGAGCTAACCGTTCGTATGTCAGTTGGTTTTCCGGCAAATGGGAGAAGTATTAATGCAAGAGAACTGGGCAAAATATTTTTTCAATTTATACCGGAGATCGTGCATCACGCCTGCTGTTATGCGAATATTGACGCCCAAAAGCTACAGAGAGCTGCAGACCTCGCAGACGATCAGCGCTACATCAGAGAGCAGATGGCGGAAGAAGGGTATATTGCTTTTATTGCCAATGGATCAGTGCTGCCGCGCGAGAATGGAGTATCCCAACGTCCAATGAAGAAGGCGGTGCCATTTGCCTCGCCGGAATCCATGGAGGTTACGTGGGACCTTCCACATAAAGGCATGATCAAGGGTATGGGAATCAAAAAAGGTGTGACGCTTATCGTTGGAGGCGGTTATCATGGTAAATCCACACTTTTGCAGACGTTAGAAAGAGCAGTATATCCGCATATTGCCGGAGATGGTCGAGAGTACGTTGCCATGGAACAGAGTGCGGTTAAGATCCGTTCTGAGGACGGTAGGAGCATTTATCATAAAGATATTAGTCCGTTTATTCGCAATCTGCCGACCGGACGGGATACGACGGATTTTAGCAGCGAGGATGCCAGCGGTTCCACATCGCAGGCGGCCAATGTTGTAGAAGCTGTCGAGAATGGAGCAGGTGTATTGTTGATCGATGAAGACACCAGTGCGACTAATTTTATGATTCGAGATGAATTAATGGAAAAGGTTGTGGCAGCAGGAGAAGAGCCGATCATACCGTTTATTAAACGGGTAAAAGGGCTATATGAGCAGAAACAGGTTTCCACCATTTTAGTTGCAGGGAGCTGTGGTGCTTTTTTTCATATTGCAGATACAATATTGCAAATGGAAAGTTATCGACCGAAAGAAATCACACAATTTGCAAAAGAGACAGCGAAAGCGTACCCGTTGAATGACACATCGATGGCAGCTGAATATCCGGACAGCGTAGAGCAGAAAATTTTCATTCCAAAGCAGTCGCTTGAAGCTGGCGGTCGTGAGCATAGACGAGCGGTCGGCAAATATAGCGGGGATCCTGCAAGTGCAAAGAGTGCCGGGAAATCTGATCGCGGTGCGAAGATCAAGGTGATGGGTACGGATGGATTTGCGATCAACAAGACGAATGTAGATCTTCGTTATCTTGAGCAGATCATTGACAGTGAGCAGATGGCGGCAATTGCACGTTCTTTGGTAGTGATCATGGAGCAGTATGCCGGACAAAAGATTCAGGTATCGCAGGCGGTGTCAGAACTTGTGGACGCACTGGAGCGAGATGGATTGAATGTGCTATCAAATGGCAATGGCAGTGATCTGGCTATGCCAAGACGAGCAGAGATAGCCGGATGCCTCAATCGATATCGTGAAATTATGAAGCGCTGATACGGATGCGTTACAATGGAAATATGAGGCATATAAGGCGTCGGAATATGATGATATATGTCATGCATAAGGCGATAAAATATAGTGAGCCCATATTGTCCTGCATAAGGCGTTGCAATGCAACAAGATAATATGTCAGATAAATGGCAGTTTCGAATACGATATAGAAAAAATCATGTGATTCATCACAAATAATTCCAGTGAAAAAAAGTGCGTCTCATGTTATAATTACGGAGTAAAGTACGTTTTTGCGTAAAATTACAATAAACCATAAAGGAGGAGGATTATTACAATGAAACAACGTTACACAAAAAGAATCGTTGCTTTTGCACTTGCACTTGCAATGGTACTTACAGGAGGAGCATTTTCTACTGTATTTAATACCGCCAGCGCGAGCGCAGCTTCTAAGAAAGCAACCCTGAAACTGAAGAAAAAAGTTTCAATTACAGCAGGCAAGAAAGTCACATTAAAGATCAAAAAGAAAAATGTGAAGAAGATTAAGTCCCAGAAGTGGACAACCAGCAAGAAGAGCGTGGCTACCGTATCCAAGAAGGGAAAGGTTACCGCTAAGAAGGCTGGTAAGGCAACTATCAAGGTAAAGGTTAAATACATTGCAAAGGGATCTAAGAAAGTAAAGACAAAGACTTTGAAATGTACTGTTACGGTTAAGAAGAAAGCAACACCTGCACCTGCACCGGCAAATGTTGCTACTAAGAAACCTGCAACGACAACACCCGCACCAACCCCTAAGGTTACACCAACTCCAGATCCGGAGGCAGTAATCTATGGAAGACCATCCGGTAATGATGTTATTAAATATACGATTGATGACAAATCCAATATCGGTGATGAGAAGACAGTAACATTTACAGATGGTTCTACAGTAACATCCAAAGATAATGGAACAGTTCGTAAAGAACTTTCTTCTCAGGATTTAGCAGACTCTAAGATGGGTATGGGTGTAAACATTGGTAACACGTTGGAAGCAGTCCAGGGAATCTCTGCCAAGAAGAGCATGGCTGCTACTGATTATGCGACAGCAGATCCATCGTGGTTTGTATCTGCGTGGGGCAATGTTGAGATCACGCAGGAGTATTTAGATGCATTACATTCATACGGCATTAATACCGTACGTATTCCGGTAGCTTGGACAAATGGTGATAACGATGATGGATCATATACGATCAATGCCAAGATGTTAGATGCTGTAGAGAAAGCAGTGATCTACGCTTTGAATAATGGTATGTATGTTATCATCAACGATCATTGGGACAACCAGTGGTGGGGTCAGTTCGGCGCTTGCAAGCGTGATGAGAATGGCAAGAAAGTTGCAAACGAAGAAGTTCGTGCACAGGCATGGGTTCGTTATGAGAAATATTGGACTCAGATTGCAGAGCGTTTTAACAAGTATTCCGATCATCTGATCTTTGAGGGGGCTAATGAGGAACTCGGAGATCGTTTGAACGACAGCATTTACTCCAACGGTTATTCTACAACGGATAAACAGGGTGATGTTGCAATTGGTGGCAACTTAAAGACAGCTGATAAGTATAAAATGGCAAACGAGATCAATCAGAAATTTGTTGATGTTATCCGTGCTACAGGTGGTAACAATGCAAACCGTCATCTGTTGATCCCAGGTTACAACACTGACATTGAAAAGACAGTAAACGCTAGGTTTGTAATGCCGAAAGATACTGCTGAGAATGGCAAGACAAAGCTTTTCGTATCTGTACATTACTACACTCCATGGGATTTTTGTGGTGATGGCGGTGCCGGTTCATATACGTATGGAGATCGCCAGAAAACAGTAGAGAATTTTGAGCTCCTTAAGAGATTTTCTGATGAAGGATATGCATATATCATCGGTGAGTGTGGTGTCTGCAGTCCTCAGACAGTCACAGGTAGTGTAACTGCTTGGTTTAATGACACATTCAAGGAAGCAGCTAAATATCATGCTGTGCCGGTACTTTGGGAGACTGGTCAGTATTTTGATAGAACTGCAGCAACTTTAAAATTTAAGGATGTTGCCGTATACTTTAACGAGATTAATGGTGCTAACGGCGACACAAGTATGACTAAGACAACGGGTAAATCTACAGATGTTTCTTTCATTAAGGAAGTTGGCGATAAGAAGTCTGTATGGAACTGGACTGGTGTTTGGTACAAGAACGGTGGTGACTATGCATATGGTGAGAACCGTTACAACGATAAGGCTGATAAGACTAACGGAGAAGATCCGGATGTAGCTAAGAAGATGATCCCATCCAGCACAGTATCTCCTACGATTGCAGGCGATACTACAACAATCACCTTTGATGGTACCGGATATCAGTCATTCCTCAACATTGATGTCAGCAAGTACAAGAAGCCAGCCATCGCAGTACAGTTTGCTCCTGAGACATTGGACAAGGCAAACTGGAAATCAGATGACGAGGATAACGTTGGACATATCCAGTTGGGTGTATCTGATACAGCGACGTTCAAGGATGATGTAGATATTGATTATGCTGATTTCGCAGGTAAGCTCATCGTATTAGATGAAGCAGGATTAAGCTTGACAAAGGATAGACATTATCTGTCATTGACATTTAGTGGACGTCCAACGATCACAGGCATCCAGATCTACGAGTTAGGCGAATAATTACCGTTTAATTATTGATTGATGGTAGTGCAAACGATGATTCGTGATTGACAGTAATTGTTTTAAGATAAGTAATCAGAACAAGAACGACCTCCGTGAGGTATCTTATAGATACTCCGCGGAGGTTTTTTATGTTTATACTGCGTAAATAAAAAGGACCATTGGTGCATTTATATTGTAAATGCGGCGTCAAAGTTTATGCTATGGAATAGGAAAATGCTGTTATGTAGCGTGACATCGCCAAGAATTGCTTTAGCAATTCTTGCAAAGCAAAGCGCCGGCAGGTATAGGTCGTTGACAAGAGAGTACCGGGTGAATGGAATTTGTTGGATTGAGCTGTTGATTATAGGTAACGGCAAATACGGATTCTATATGTAGAGAGGGAGAAACAAGCTGGAATCAGCGAAAACCTCAAAGCAGTCACCCGAAAGAAGCCAATAGGCAAGTCAAAGAAGTGAAAAATCGTATTATGCCAAAACAATAGGGTCTGTGCATTTGTTGGATATGCATTGTGCGAATTTCACAAAGCGGCATATAACCTAAAAATTTTTTGACATGATTATTGTAGATGCAGCAATAATTTTGGATTGTCGATGGTTTGACAACGCCGGTTTTATAATTCTGTATCCCAAAAGAATACCATTCGTTTAGCGTTAGGCTGCTTTTGGCTAAATTGCCATTTGTGTTATTAGAATTGCATTTTTGCTTTGTCATAAAAAGCCTCACTTTCAAGTTTTTGAAAGGTATTATAACAAGATATAAATAAATTTATTCTTTCTGTTTTTTTGCCATAATGGGAATACGAAACACGTATTCGTGGCAGGAATGTTCTGAGTAAAGCCTGCATGGCAGTTCTGTCGTATTGTGTATATTTACGGTAAAAATCATCGATATAGACAGGATCAAGATATAATTTTGTATATATTTAACAAAATCAGCAACAGATTTTCCAAAAAACAGGTAAAAATGATTGATTTTTTTACTGTATCGTGTTAGAATATGTTTTGTAAATTTTTATGTATATAAATGAAAGGCTATGGTGCGTTTTGACTGGAATATGAGTTTTTGTTTCATGGCTCTTAAGTTCAAAACTTACGTACAGCATTTCAATTATGTACGATGACTCAATAATAAAAAGAGGAGGAGAAATAATGAGAAAACAGACAAAAAAAGTTTTGTCATGGATTCTTGCCGGAGCAATGGCGTTAAGTCTTATTCCTAGCGTCGGCCTTGTGTCTGAAAAAGCAGATGCTGCGGTATCTACTGTGGACAAGGTTGTATTTGATAAGGCAGTTGAATCTAAGTTAGTAGGCGGAGATTCTGGAGAAGCTCGTTTGTTAGTATTTAACAACTGGGGCAAGTATGATCCAAATGCACTTGAAGGAATCAGCATGAAAGATGCATCTATTACTTTTAATGTTGAAGGTGTAGCTGATGTGTTGGCGAAGACAGGTGCTAAGTCTATTAAAGCATTCCTTGGATTGAATTCAAGTGATTGGTCAGTGAATACTCTTGGTAACACTGCACCTGCAGATGGAGTAACAGAAATTGAGAAAGATGGAACCTATACAGTAACATATACTGGTTCCTCAACAATTACACTTGGAAATCAGATGGGTGTAATGTTTACTGACATCGACTCTGCTTTAGAGAAAGATGATGACAAGAATGTAACAGCAGGTTTGAAAGTTTCTGATACAAAGCTTCAGATTAAAGCTCCTGCTTTAATGAAAGATGTTACATCTTTCGATAAAGCGGTAGAATCTAAGTTAGTAGGCGGAGATTCCGGAGAAGCTCGTTTGTTAGTATTTAACAACTGGGGCAAGTATGACCCGAGTGAGCTTGAAGGTATTGATGTAAAGAATGCATCTATTACTTTCAAGGTTGCAGGTGTTGCTGATGTATTGGCAAAGACCGGTGCTAAGTCTATTAAAGCATTTCTTGGGTTAAATTCAAGTGACTGGTCTGTAAATACTCTTGGAAACACAGTTCCTGCAGACGGAGTAACAGAAATTGAGAAAGATGGAACTTATACTGTAACATATACTGGTTCTTCTACGGTTAAATTAGGAAACCAGATGGGTGTAATGTTCGCTGATATCGATTCTGCATTAGAGAAAGATGATGACAAGAATGTAACAGCTGGTTTAACAGTATCTGATGCATCTCTCAAAGTTGAGGTGGCAAAGGAAGTTAAGAGCGTTGCAAAATTCGATGGTGCTACAGAAAGCAAATTCGTAGGTGGCGACAGTGGAGAAGCAAGACTTCTTGTATTCAACAACTGGGGCAAGTTTGATCCAAATACAATGGAGGGTCAGACACTTAGAGACATCTCTATTTCTTTCAAGGCAGCAGGCGTTGCAGATGTATTAGCAAAGACAGGCGCTAAGTCTATCAAGGCATTCATCGGTGTGAACTCAAGTGACTGGTCTGTAAATACATTAGGTAACACAGTACCATCAGCTGGTGTTGTTGAAATCGAAAAAGACGGAACATATACAGTATCTTATACTGCAGCAGGAGAAATTACTCTTGGAAATCAGTTAGGTGTAATGTTCGCTGACATCGATTCTGCATTAGAGAAGGATGATGACAAGAACGTAACAGCTGGTTTAACAATTTCTGATGTAACCATGAAGACAACAGAATTGAAATTCACAGACGATACAGAAGGACCGGAAGTAACACCTACTCCAGAAGCAACAGAGGCTCCTAAGGCTTATGACGAGGCTCTTTGGGCTACAAAGGGTATCCATGCTTACATCGCATATCAGATGGATGGAACTTGGGATTATCGTAATGGTTACAAGCCAAATGATCTTGGAAAACAGGATACTTACGATTACATCAAAGCAAGCGGTGACGCTGCAAACTTTAAGGCTACTGACGTATTACTTACAAGAGATGGTGAGTATACAGTAGCTATTAGCGGTATCGATTTAACAGCAGCTACGAAGTACAACTTGTTGTCTATCGCAACAGATCTTTCTGCTAAGACAGAAGAAAACCCAGATGGTGCATATGCAGATGTTAAGTTATCTGTTACATCTATGAAGGTTGATGGTGCTGAAGTTGCTAAAGATCTGAGCCTTGTTCAGAAAGCAGATGAGTTGTATTACTACTATCCACTGATCAACAAGTGGAATGCTGATGATAAGGGACCTTTGTTTGACAAGACAGATGCTGAAGAGTTAGCAATTCCAGAGAACAGCATTGAGATTACATTTAAGGTTACAGGACTTAAGGCTGCATTGAATGACCTTAAGGAAGGTACTTATAAAGATCCTGAGACAGGTGAGAATGTAAAGAACGATACTATTACAAAGGACGATATTGATGCGTCTGAGGGTGTTCTTCCTACACCGAGTGAAAAGCCAACTGTTAAACCAACTGTTAAACCAAGCGAGAAGCCAAATGTAACATCTGCGCCACTGAAAGACAAACCTACTAAGGCGCCACAGGCTCCTAAGAAGGGAAAGAAGGTTGAGAGCGGCAAG
This sequence comes from Clostridium sp. OM05-6BH, assembly GCF_003481635.1. Taxonomy (NCBI): domain Bacteria; kingdom Bacillati; phylum Bacillota; class Clostridia; order Eubacteriales; family Clostridiaceae; genus Clostridium; species Clostridium sp. OM05-6BH. The sequence goes on from NZ_QULH01000005.1 coordinate 17,331, forward strand.
GTTGTTTACAAGGTAACAAAGGCTGCTACAGCTAAGAAAGCTGGTACATTATCAATCGTTGGTCTTTCTAAGGCAGGTAAGAAGGCATCCAGCCTCTCTGCACCAGCTACAGCTAAGATCAATGGCTACAGCTACAAAGTAACAAGTATTGGCAAGAACGCATTCAAGGGCGCTAATGCTAAGACAATCTCTCTTGGCAAGAACATTAAGTCCATTCCTGCAGGAGCATTTGCTAACTGCAAGAAGTTATCTACTTTGAAGGTAAAAGCTAAATTAACAAAGGTTGCTAAGAAAGCATTCAAGGGATGCAAGAAGACAATCAAGGTTAAGGGCGCTTCTAAGAAAGTAACTAAGGCTAATGTTAAGAAGTTAAAGAAGAGCGGTTACAAGAAATTCAAATAATTAAAGAAATTAGCATTAAATTTTGATAATTATTGAGTCATTTAAAATATGGTGAAAACCGGAAAACAGTCGTGCCGAAAGGTGCGGCTGTTTTTTAATTATCGGAAATATTTTATCGAAAATTGCTGTTGTGTGGAGTAATGCTATCAAGAATTGCTTTAGCAATTCTTGCAAAGCAAAGCGCTGATATTGCCTTTCATAAAGTGGTTTTGAATTGCAGAAGCTTCTGCATCAAGAGGATTCTCTATTTTTGTAGGTAAAATAAGCCTTTTTTTTAAAGGAAAAAGGGCTGGAATTTTCAAAGAAAATTTTGTATAATAGTACATGATTTGGGGGACATCAGCATTCAAGTATGATATCCTGACCAGAATGTTCAAGAACTTGTCAATGTTTGACCAAAACATTGCAAAATGAAAAGGAGGAAAATATTCATGAGAAAACAGTCAAAGAGTATACTCTCTATGATTCTCACAGCAGCTATGGTTGTTTCTTTAGGTGCTGGTGTGACTGGTGAGAAGTCTAAAGCTGCAGATGCAACTAAGATCGCACCAGAATTTACTGCATATCTTGTGCAGAATAACAGTAAGATTTTCAACACAACAGACAGAGTTGTAAAGGACAGCACAGGTGCTCTTAAGCAGGTTGATGATACTTACAAGCTTGCAACAGGCGAGACAGAAGAGGTTAATGGTGGTTTTGTAGCATCTTCAGGAGCCATCTCTACGACAGGCACATATACAGTATCTGCAGTAGCAGAGGATGACGCAGATGACCTTTTGACAGAGGCAAAATATCTTGGAATTGAGTTTGGTACTTTGGGTGCAAAGGATGTATCCGGCAAGAAGAATTATGTTGTACCTAGCACATTTTCTGTAAAGCCTAAGACTATCACGATCACTGGTGCTGACGGTAAAGTAAAGCAGACACTTGATTGGTCTAAGGCAAGCGTTTATAACGATGGTAATAAAGTGACAGGAAAGCTTCGTGCTGGTATTGTTAATAACTACTGCAGCACATCCGCAAGTAAGGCAGACGAGTTCCAGAAAGCAAACCCATTTATGACAAATGCTAATGGTACATGGACAAACGCAGGCGATCCGGTTGAGGTTGTCGCAGGTGATACATTCGCAGTTACATTTGAAGTATCTGCTGAGGCACCTGTAGTAACACCTACTCCAAAGCCAACCGCTGCTCCTACACAGGGACCGGCATTGAAGACATATGATGCATACCTTGGATTCCAGACGGATAACTACATCTTCCGTAACGCTTGGAATGACAGCACACTTGGTCTGAAGAGCAAGGATATTAAGTATAATTCTCAGGTATCACTTAGCACAGGTGATAAGTACAAAGCTTATCCTGCTAAGATTGCTAATGCTACAATGAAAGCAAATGGAACGAACTATACAGTATCTATCTCCGGTGTGAACTTTAAGACGATCAAGGGCGCTGAGAAAGATGCTAAGACAGCTAAGGGCTTCAACATGCTCTATGTTACAACTCAGATTCCTTTGACACAGAAGGGTGTAACTGCTGTTAATGCAACATTAAAGATTGATGGTAAGGTTGTTAAGAGTGGTTTCTCACTTCCTAATAAGCCGGACGCTGATGAGTATTATCAGTTCATGGTAGCTGATGGATATTCTGAGGATGATGGAATCAAGAATGTAGCTTATCCTAAGGGAAAAGATGCAAGTTCTGCACTGAGTACTTTAACAACTCTTCCTACAAGCAGCGTAGAGATTTCATTCCAGCTCAAGGGCGCTAACTTCGAAGCAGCTAAGACAATTGGCTACAAGAAGGGTGCTAAGTTCGAGTCTGGTAACTTCAAATATCAGGTAACAAAGGTTGCAACAGCTACAAGCTCTAAGAAGACAAAGGGTGTTGTAACAGTAGTTGGCTTGTCCAAGAAGGGTAAGAAAGCTTCTAAACTTAGCGTAGGTACTAGTGTATCTAAGACTGTAAGCAAGGTTAAGGCTACTTACAAGATCAACAAGCTTGGCAAGAATGCATTCAAGGGTGCTAAGGCTAAGAAAGTTACTCTTGGTAAGACGATCAAGTCTATCCCGGCAGGTGCGTTCAAGAACTGCAAGAAGCTTTCTAAACTTACATTGAAAGCTAAAGTTTCTGTAAAGAAAGGCGCATTCAAGGGATGCAAGAAGACAATCAAAGTTACTGCTGCATCTAAGTCTAAGAAGGCAAAGAAAGCTCAGATTAAGAAACTTAAAAAGAGTGGATACAAGAAATTCAAATAATTTTCGATAGAAAATTAGAAGGAATTGAGTCAAACAAATTCTTGAACACAAAACATTGGTTTTAAGGGAGACCGTGATTCGATCATAGATCGGATCACGGTCTTTTTATGGAGTAGGAAAATGCTGTTATGCAGCGTGACATCACCAAGAATTGCTTTAGTAATTCTTGCATAGCAAAGCACTGGCTTTGCTCTTTTTTATGTCATGAGCGAACTTCTCACCGAAATTAGCATGAAATATCAAAATAATGTTATAAATTGCCCTAATAATTATAGACGAAACAAATACATGCAAGTATAATAGAACTATCAAGTCGCAAGATATGCGCAAGCAGATGATCTCATCTTACTGATCTGACAGGTGAGGATAAAATCATCAAAATTAGAGAAAAGGTATTTTGAAAGGAGACGAAACATGAAAGTAGCAGACGGATTTTGGTTAAGCAAACAGGGTTACAATGTGAACTACGCTTCTCAAGCTTACAAGGTGGAGACAACAGAGAATTCCATCAAAGTATTAGCTACACCATATACGGTTTTGAATCGTGGTATGACATTGGGCGGACCAAACCTTGAGATTACATATTCTTCTACATCAGAGAATATCATCAAGGTACACATTGATCATTACAGAGGAGGATTGGACAACATTCCTCGTTATGAGTTGAACGAGGATACAGGATATACTCCTGAGATCACTCGCACAGAGGACAAGGTAACATTGAAGTCTGGCGATACTCGTGTAGAGATCAAGATCGCAGATGATTGGGAAGTACAGTATTACTACAAAGATAAGCTTTTGACAGGCGGTGCATGGAGATCTACATCCATCATCAACGAGAGCCAGTATACAGCAAATGCGCGCATGAACACACAGGAGGACGATCAGTTCTTCAACTACCCACAGGATCCTCACACAACATATTTGCGTGAGCAGTTAAAGACAGACATCGGTGAGTGCATTTATGGTTTCGGTGAGAAATTCACTCCATTCGTAAAGAATGGTCAGACAGTAGAGACATGGAACTGTGATGGTGGTACATGTTCTGATCAGAGTTACAAGACAGTACCTTTCTATATCTCATCTAAGAGCTATGGTGTATTGGTCAACAGCTCTGACAAAGTGTCTTTCGAGGTAATGAGCGATACAGTTTCCAAGGTAACATTTACGGTACCGGGTGAAGAGTTAGAGTACTTCATTATCGGTGGTGAGAACTTAGAGCATGTATTAGAGAACTACACAACATTGACAGGTAAGCCTGCATTGCCACCGGCATATTCCTTCGGTCTGTGGTTGTCTACTTCTTTCACAACAAGCTATGATGAGAAGACAGTAAACAGCTTTATCGATGGTATGGCAGAGCGCAAGATCCCATTGCAGGTATTCCACTTTGACTGTTTCTGGATGAAGGGTTACGAGTGGTGTAACTTTGAGTGGGATGATGAGATGTTCCCGGATCCTGAGGGAATGTTAAAGAGACTACACGACAAGGGCTTAGAGATCTGTGTATGGATCAACTCATACATTGCACAGCAGTCCAAGTTGTTTGATATTGGTAAAGAAAAAGGCTATTTCATCAAGAATCTGGACGGAAGCGTATTCCAGTGTGATATGTGGCAGCCTGGTATGGCAATTGTCGATTTCACAAACCCAGAGGCTTGTGCTTGGTTCAAGGGTCTTTTGAAGAAGCTGTTTGACATGGGTGTTAATAACATCAAGACAGACTTTGGTGAGAGAATCCCTACTAAGGTAAAATATTACGATGGATCTGATCCGATCAAGATGCACAACTACTACACATACCTTTATAACAAGTGTGTATTTGAAGCATTAGAGGAGTATTATGGTAAGGACAAGGCTTGTCTCTTTGCTCGTAGTGCGACTGTTGGTGGACAGAAGTTCCCGGTACACTGGGGTGGTGACTGCTACGCAGAGTATTCTGCAATGTCAGAGACACTTCGTGGTGGACTTTCTCTCTGCTCATCCGGTTTCGGTTTCTTCTCCCATGATATGGGCGGATTCGAGGCTACAGCTCCTGCTGATGTATATAAGAGATGGTGTGCATTCGGACTGTTGTCTACACACAGCCGTCTGCATGGATCTACTTCTTACCGTGTGCCTTGGGCTTATGATAAGGATGGCGATACAGAGGCATGTGATGTACTTCGTCACTACACTGTATTAAAGGGTAAGATGATGCCTTATCTTTGGGCACAGGCTAACAAGACTCATCAGGTTGGTGTTCCAATGATGCGTTCTATGATCATCGCATTCTCTGACGATACTGCTTGTAAGTATCTGGATCAGCAGTACATGCTCGGCGACAACTTGTGCATCGTTCCGGTTATGAACGAAGAAGGCGTTGCAGAGTTCTATGTACCGGATTGCGGAACATGGACAGACATCCAGAGTGGAGAGACATATGAAGGTGGTAAGTATTACACAAGAAAATGTGATTACTTCCAGACACCAATTCTTGCTCGTCCAAACAGCATTGTTACTTATGGTAATTTCGATGCAGAGGGCAAAATGAATGTATTGTATGATTATCTGCAGGATGCAGAGGCAGTAGTATATGGATTAGAAGATGGTAAGACTGCAACAGCAACTATTTACGATCAGGAATCCAACAAGCTTACTGATATCGCAGCAACAAGATATGGTGATAAGGTTACTGTTTCTTACACTGCAACAGACAAGAGCTTTAAGATTACTGTAGCAGGCAAGACTGTTGAGGCAGCAGCAGGTACAACAAGTGTTGACATTACTCTGTAATAACAAAAGAGCATATTAAAGTGTTTCCCCTTAAGCGGACAGGGCAAATATCCCGGTCTCGCTTAAGGGTTTTTTATTATGCCAAAGAATGGAAAGAGCCGGTCTGGCAAGCTCTGTGCCAAAGAATGGAAAGAGCCGGTCTGGCAAGCTGTGTGCCAAAGAATGGAAAGAGCCGGTCTGGCAAGCTGTTTGACAAAGAAATGAAACTACGGTATTCTGATGTTTATATGAAACGGAGTTTCTCTCTGTGCATGGAGATAACGGGATTGCCTTGCTTTTTGGCTGTCTTGGCGCAGAGTGATGAATAGTGATTAAAGTGAGGATGAGTATAAAGTATGTTTGATGGAAATGGAGTGACAGGGGCAGTTTTAGCGGTAGGTTATTATGCGTTGTTTCTGGGCAGTGGAATGTATATTGGCAGAAAACTTTTGTGCAAAGAACGATATAGTATTGTGATGCAGTATCTGGTGGGAAGTGTCGCCGGTGTCTTGGCATTACAATGGTTTCCTTTGCTTTTTGCCTTTGCGTTTGATTTTTCGATGACAGCACATGTATTGGCTCTGCTATTACAGATAGTTCTATGTGTGCTGGTTGGTTGGAGATGCCATTGTTCAGAATCTTCACTACAGCAGCATCCATATCGGAAGGTGAACGAATGGAAACGTTTGTTCCGGGAAAATCCGGTTTGGATCCTGATGGCAGTTACATTTGTCTTTTTTTGCTATTGTCTGTATACACATACAATCGTAGGAAATGCTGATGGCAGTATGCACACGGGGCAGTCCACCTACGGCGATATGAATATGCATTTTAGCTTTATTACCAGTATTGCAAATCAGCAGACGTTTCCGCCGGAGTATTCTTTGCTGCCGGGGCATAAATTATCCTATCCGTTTCTGTGCGACAGTGTTAGTTCCAGTTTGTATCTGATGGGCGCAAGTCTACGGCTGGCGTACGTTTTGCCGATGCTCGGAGCAATTTTGCAGGTGTTTGTGGGATTTTACTGCTTGATCAAATATTGGCTTGGCAGATCAGCGACAGCGTTGATCGCTTGGATACTATTCTTTTGGAATGGTGGACTAGGCTTTGTGTATTTTGACAATGCAGAAAAGATACATAAAATCTTTACGGAATTTTATATGACACCAACGAATTATTTGGATAAAAATCTGCGCTGGGTACAGGTTATGGTTGACATGCTGATCCCGCAGCGTGCGACATTATTTGGCTGGTCTATATTGTTTCCACTGTTGGCGTTTTTGTTCCGGGCGATAGCGGAGCGCAAAAAGAAATTGTTTGTTATGGCGGGCGTGGCGGCTGGTGCGCTTCCAATGATCCATACACATTCGTTTTTGGCGCTGGGGATGATATGTGCGGTATGGCTGCTGTTGGATTTGACAGAAAATAGTCTTTTTGAATCAGAAAGAATTGCACTTGGGCGAAAAGCGTCAGCGAGCAGGGAATCTGGCCGAAGAAATGGCAAAGCGACATCTTCTGGACGTAGAAATAGCAAAGCGACATCTTCTGGACGCAGAAATGGCAAAGTAACATCTTCTGGTCGAAGAAGTGCAAACGTGTCTGCGTCAACCAGAAATCGCATGGGAAGCTCAAGTGCTGATGCAGCGGCAACGGTATCAGACAGCTGGATTCGATATGCTCTTTATATTGGACTGGCGTTCTTTAGCGTGATGCAGATGATCAACCGCTCGAATGAGTTTGCAGACAAACATGGATTAGCGATAATGATCATTGGGGTTGCACTGTTTGTCCTGTTTTTGGGATACAAGTTGGTGCGTTATCTGCAAAATAGATTGTGGAAACGTTTGGCATTTACGTGGGGCATTTTTTTGATCTTAGTATTGATATTTGCACTTCCACAGTTATTTATGTGGACATTTTCACAGGCCTCCGGCGATAATTTTGTGCGCAGTCATTTCAATTGGTCCAATAATGGTGATCAGTATATCGTATTTTATCTTAAAAATCTTGGATTGCCATTTGTGCTGCTTTTGCTGTCCTCCTTTGTGGTCAGTGCGAGAAACCTAAAGATAGGTGCACCATACTTGTTGATTTGGTTTGTGGCTGAGCTTGCGGCTTTCCAGCCGAATGACTATGATAACAATAAATTGTTGTTTGTTGGAGCGGTCTTTATATGCGGAATCGCGGCAGATGCGTTAGTTCAGATTTATGAACGGTACGGCGCTGTGTATTGGTGCAGTGCTATCGGAAAGGCTGGTGTAGTGCTTTTGGGTGCCTGCCTGTTATTTGTTAGTGCAATATCCGGCTTTTTGACGATGGGCCGGGAATGGGTATCTGATTATGAATTATATACCGCACCAGCGGTAAAAGCGTGTCGATATATTGAGGACGAAACTACGCCGTGGGATGTGATCTTGACATCAACGGCTCATAACAGTCCGGTCCCGGCGTTGACAGGACGCAGTATCGTGTGTGGTTCCTCTTCGTTTTTGTATTATCATGGTTTGAACTATCAGCAAAATGAACAGGACGTCGAAACGATGTATACGAGTCCGGCGAGTGCTAAGGAGTTGTTCCGTAAGTATGATGTCAATTATATTTATTTGAGCAATCAAGAGTATGGCACGTATAATGTTGACGTGAATGGATTGTATGAAGTGGCAGATGTAGTCTGGCAAAAAGATGATGTATCTGTATGGAAGGTGAAAGACGAGATATTTGAGTGACGAGTAGACGGTGATAAGGCAGGAGCTTTGCACGGTAAGTCACAGTTGGAAAGTGAAAAGCCGAGTAGCGAGTAGACGGTGATAAGGTAAGAGCTTTGCACGGTAAGTGACAGTTAGAAAGTGAAAAGCCGAGTAACGAGTAGACGGTGATAAAGCAGGAGCTTTGCACGGTAAGTGACAGTTAGAAAGTGAAAAATCCGGAAGCAGATAACGGTAGGAAGGTGAAAGATGAGGTTATTAAGAAACAAGTGGGATGAACTGAAATGCGGACGTATGAACTATTGGAAAGAAAGTGTCTTCGTTGTATTGCTGGCGGTAGTTGTGGTCGTGGGACTTGCTCTGCGTGTGACAGCTTCTCAGACAGATAAAGGAAAGTCCGCACAGAAAATAACGGCAAGTGGCGGGAAGCAGACCGGGGCTGTTAAAAATGTCGGGGATAAAAACAGCACGGGAGATATGCCGCAAACAGCAGGAAAATCTATCCAAACAGCAGGACAGAACAACGTGGTAAAACCGGAGGATGCAGTGTATACGTTTTTGCAGGGGCCGAAGTCTTGGGGTAAACGTTTGACTTGGTCCGGGAAATGGGCAGAGACTTATTATGACGGTGGCAAATTTGGTGCGTTCGGCTGTGGATTTTGTTGTATGGCCAATATCTATTCAACGCAGACAACCTATGAGGCTTCTCCAGTAGATATTTATAAGTATACCAAGAGGAATACGATTTACGGTGGTGGCGGTGCAGTTGCCTGGGAGTATATGGAAAGTGCTATGCAGAGTCTTGGCTTTGAGGTATCCCTGCGACGCAAACCGACATCGTATCGCCAATTTCAAAAGATGATCGCGTCCAATGACTCAGCGATTGTACTTGTCAGCAGCAGTAACTCAGCTTGCTATTGGAAAAATACACCGGGGCATTATGTTACCGTCTTTTTATATGACAAACAGAAAGATGCAGTATTTTTGGGAGATTCCGGTGATCCTAAGCATAATCGCCAGTGGGTTGCACTCAAAAAGATTTATCGCTCGCTGAAGACGGAGAGTGATTATCAGGTAATGACGGTGACAGGATATCAGGCATCCAAAGACTCGTGGAAACATAAGAAAGCGAGCGGGACTTGGATACGGCCGGAACAGAAGTAGAGAGCTGTTTTAGGATTTGTTCGTCAATGAGCGCGATGTCATGGTTTGCGAGTATCTATGCAGTCTATGCAGTGGAATATCAAAAAGTGTGGACTTCTGCCGAGAAAACAGGTATAATGCTACAGGGATGAAACGTTGTCAGGCGTGTAGCTGCGTGGACGAGTAATCGCACAAGAAGAAAATTCGCTGTCTTTTCGGTGGAAACCAGAGCAGGCAGCAGTAGAAATCGGAGGAAATTATGGGATTATTACAGGAATGGAGAGAGTACGCATATGGCGTAGAATTGAACTCCAAAGAGGGAAAAGCAATTTGGGATAAGTATTTCGAGCAGGAAAAAGCCATTTATCAGCAGTTACTTGCGGCTCCGGAGGAAGTGGTATCCGGTACTGTTCAGGAATTAGCAGATAAATACGGCATGGAATTGAATTATATGGTAGGTTTCTTAGATGGAATCAATGAAAGCTTGAAAGAACCGAACCCAATCGAGGAAATGGAAGCTGACACGGTTGTAAAATTGCCGATTGATTTGGAAAGCTTATATTATCATATGGTAGAAGCGGGTGCTGATTGGTTATATGAACTGCCGGAGTGGGATGAGCTGTTGACACCGGAGCGACGCAAGGAGCTTTATCGTGAGCAGAAAAAGTCCGGTACAATTGTTAAGGAGCGCAAGGTTGGGCGTAATGAGCCATGTCCATGCGGATCCGGGAAGAAATACAAATATTGCTGTGGCCGTGCAAAATAATAGTTTGCCGGCAATGATCGCAATACGTAAGTATTGCAAACGGTAATATAGGATAAGACAAAGGGGCTGTCGCACTAAGCAATTAGTGCGCAGCCCCTTTTTAATTGATAGGATTAGGGTGTTATGTAGCGTGATAAAAGCAAAACGCTGGTTTTGCTCTTTTTAGTGAAAGTAGTGTTCGAAAGAAGGAAGCACATCAAGGGTTTGAATACTATTGTTAGATCGTGCCGGAAGCACATCAAAAGCTTGAAGGCTATCGCTAGATCGTGCCTGTGACAACTAATGTGCTAACACCGGGTGTTGTAATCCAAGCCCCCGTTTCCGGATCCTGCGTAAAGGTGGCAGCAGGCACCGTGATCTGACCAGCGGCAGTGGCAAACAAACCGGTTGTTTCGTTGTACGTGTAATTAGTCGGCGCAGTCCATGCGGTTCCGTTGAAGGTTACGGTCAGACCGGATAAGATCGGATTGAACGTATCCGTGATCGTGGCACCTGTTGTGACGGTACCAGGTGCACTTCCCATATTCTGAATCAGGAAAGTGTAAGTTAAAATGCCGTTTTCGGTAACAGGGACCGGGCTGACAGATTTGGTAATGTTAAGGATAGGCGTGCTTTCCGCAGCGATTGTTTCGGAGATTGTGATCGGCGTAATGCCGCCACCGGTAATTCTTGCGGTGTTTACAACATCCGAACCGGTTGCAAACGGCGCAAATTCATTTACGGCTGTTTCGTAAATAATCGTTGCATTGCCGTTTGCAGGGACGCTAATACCGGATACAGTCAGTGGCGGCCCGGCTTCAACTGTAGGAGCAGTCTGAAGCGTTCCATTGATATAATAATTTATGGTTCCCGGAATATAGGTAAGAGGTGTAACTGTACCGGTACCAAATGTGTAAGCACCAAGATCATCCGTTAAAGTAAGTCCGTTGAATGCTGTTGCACCGGAATTGACAATGCTGATAATATAGGTGACAGTGTCATTTTGTCCGTAAGTGGTTTTTACAGCGGTCTTGGTAGCAGATAAAACTTCCAAAATTTCACCAACTGCAACGTTGGAATTGGTCACAGCATTACCGTAGCGTAGCTGTGCCTGATTTGTAAAACGTGCCATAGTAACCTCCGTTCTGCCGCTTGTTGCAGCGGCATAATCGATAATTGTAAAAAGATGGTTTCATGTGTCTTACCTTACTGTATGAATAATCTTGCAAAATGTGCCAATCCCACGTATCATATAACTAAAACTTTTGCGCAGAAGAAGTATCATTATACAACGATAACGTTTTGTGCCGGGGGCAGTATCCGGTTGGAAATGCATTCTGTCGGCAGAAGCCGCTATATTGTGGCTGCAAAACACTTAGCATGCTTTGACATAATAAGCAATATGTGGTTGTGTGAGATAATGAGGTGTGGGAAGTTTCAGTAAATTATATGTCATAGAGAGGAGTGGTTGTATGTGTACTGCAATATCGTATAAAGCAAAGGATTTCTATTTTGGAAGAACATTAGATTATGAGAGTTCATATGGTGAAGAGGTGGTTATCACACCGCGGCATTATCAGTTTTCGTATGCATATATGGGAGAATGCACAACGCATTATGCCATGATAGGAATGGCACACGTCGCAGAGGAATATCCATTATATTATGAAGCAGTAAATGAAAAAGGTCTGGGAATGGCAGGATTGAATTTTGTTGGGAATGCCTGCTATGGAGAATATGAGGAAAATGCCAAAAATGTCGCGACATATGAGTTTATTCCGTGGGTATTGGGGGCTTGTGAGAGTGTGGAACAGGTGAGAGACTATCTGATCGGTCTTAATCTGATTGGGGAGACATTTGCCGGCAAATATCCCGCATCCTCCCTGCATTGGCTTATTGCGGATGAAAAGCAGTCGATCACCGTGGAGATGGTGGAAGAAGGTCTGCGTATTTATGACAACCCGGTTGGGGTACTTACCAACAATCCGCCTTTTGACAAGCAGATGTTTTTCCTGAACAATTATATGCAATTATCCCCAAAACAGCCTGAAAATCATTTGGCACCCGGCGTTCTTGACACCTACAGCCGAGGAATGGGAGCACTCGGTCTGCCGGGAGATCTATCGTCGACATCCCGTTTTGTCAGAGTAGCATTTACAAAATTAAATGCGATCAGTGGTGAGACAGAGGAATCACAGGTGGGTCAATATTTTCACATAATGGAAACAATTTCGCAGCAAAAAGGATGCTGTGAGGTGAGGGATGGTGAATATGAGTATACCATCTATACGTCCTGCTGTAATGCATCTCAGGGAATCTTTTATTACACAACATATGAAAATCGGCAGATTACAGCAGTTCGTATGAGACCGGATATGTTAGAACGGGATCAACTGATTCGTTATCCGATGCAGCATCAGGAAAAGATTGCATATGAAAATTAAGCGGATCCAATTGTAGTATTTATTTGTGCAGGTTTACCAATTGACAGTCCTTTGGGTTGCTACGTATAATAAAATAAATAGTGGCAGACTTTCAGGAGTACTGCGGAGTAAGATGTTTGACCGATGCAGAGGCAAGGATGTCTCATTGTAAGATTCCAGGGAAAGGAGAGATGCGGTATGGCGATGGATTTAAATGTATATAATTATCTCATGACCGGATATAACACGAAACCGGCAGCTTCGAAGTATGGTGCGCATAAGACATCAGAACTTCGTTCCATTGTGCGCGACATTGCGAAACGTACAAAGTCCTCACCAATCTATCTCGTAAAACTTTCTGATGACAAACAGGCATATGCCTTGAATGTGAAAGAGTCCTCCATTGCTTTGCATGATGCATTTGAGGATTTGATGACAGAAGATGAAAGTTCAGTCTTTGGTGGACGGAAGGCAGTCTCTTCGCAGGCTGGGGATGTATCGGTGAATATTGATACGGAAGATTATGAGAAGCTGCCGTCACCGTTTTCGATGGAAGTGCACGGTTTAGCGAAGCAGCAGGTCAATGTGAGCAAAGAGTTTTATGATTCCAGCAGGAGCCTGGAAGAGGGATTGTACCGCTTTCGGATCCGAGTGAATGATGATTCCTATGATTTTCAATATAATATTAAGAAAGATGCCAGACACGGAGAGGTGATCGGTGGACTGGCGGATTTCATTACGAAAGCGAGAATAGGCATTCAGGCACAGCCGGTTTCGAGAGAAGCCGGTAAGATCGCAATGAGGATTTCAACGGATATGACAGGAAGCCCGGATGGGAAGCCGATATTATCGTTTGAAGATCGACCTGACGGACAGCATTCCGAGGGAATTACTTCATACTATGGGTTAAATCGGATTGTTCAGAATCCGGAAAATGCATCATTTGAGATCAATGGTGTGGAGAAACATTCCATGTCCAATCAATTTAAGCTTGCGGGAAGTTTACAGATACAGATGAAACGTATTTCGGAACAACCGGCACAGATCACATACACACCGGATAGTGATAAGATTATCAATGGTGTGAGAAACGTTTTGGATCATTATAACCAGATGATTGACAGCTCTTGGAATTATGCAGAGAAGAGCGGACATACACCGAAACTTGTGCGTGAAATGCAAAGTGTATTGATGCCTTTCCAGTCAGACTTGGAATCCTGTGGTCTGACCTTTAATGATCAGGGATATTTGGAAATGGATGATTATCTGGCAGAACAGTCGGCTATGGACGATTCCTTTCAAGAATTGTTTGGAGCAGGATCCCGATTGAGCAGCAGAATGCTTGCAAAGATGAATTATGTTAAGCTGGATCCTATGGAATATGTTGACAAAACATTAGTGAGCTATCCTAATACGAGCAAGCCGGCAGTGGGATATGCCTATACAACATCCCTCTACAGCGGTATGCTGTTTAACTATTATTGCTAGTATGGCGAGCTCATGGAGAAGTAGTGTGAAGAAAGCAGATTATATGATAGTAGGTATTGCGCTAATGCTTGCGTTGGTGAGTTTTGGCGTGTATCGGCTCTATTTTGCATCGACAGGAAGAGCAGCGATTGTGGAGATTACCGTTGATGGTAATGTATATAAGACACTTTCGCTGAAGGAAGATGCGACGGTGGATGTGCCGTCGGATGGGGGCCACACGAATACAGTGCAGATAAAAGATGGGAAAGTTTTCATGAAAAAGGCAGATTGTCCGGACAAGATCTGTGTACATCATAAAGGGATCCGGAGCAATGGAGAAACGATTATTTGTCTGCCGCATAAACTAATAGTAACAATTCAATCTTCCGAAACAGGAGATCTGGATGGTGTTGCCCAATAGCACTTACAAGGACTTCGCAATTTTGCGAAGTCCTTTTTGTTTCTAACTCTAACTTCCCATACCGGAGGTTATTATCAAACCACATATTACTTATTATGTCAAAGAATACTAAGTATTTTGCAGCCGCTAGATAGTGAGTCCTGCCATCAAGAAACGATAGCAATTGCTTTGCCGCAATTAGTTTTCACAGTGATTTCTAGATTTTGTTGTCTCTGATGATTGATTTACATGCCCTTCGGAAACTCGAAGTCCCGGAAGCAAGGTATTCATCATTTTTGAAAGGGACTTTGCGCTCGTCGTTACTTATGTCTCGTATTTCAGAGACATTAAGTAACGTGACGTAGAGCATCGTAGCGAAAGCGTCCCGTCCAAAAATTGATGATACCTTGCTAAACCGGGACATCTCAGACAATCCTCTGGGCATGTATTCATCAGAGACTTGACAAAATAAGAAATCACGCGAAAACTCCGCGCTCTGCAGCAATTGCTATTGTTTTTTTGATGACAGGATAATTTACTTTGTTGGCTGCAAAATAGCTATTAGTTTTGTGACATAATAAGTAGTATGTGGTTGTCTGAGATAAGGCGGTATGGGAAGTTTGGTTTCTAAAATCTTTCTAAAGTTGAAGAACATTTGGTTGACAGTGAAAGAATGGGGTGTTATTATTTAACGCGCATAATAATTAACAATGTTAATGAATTGGAGGAGACTGGAGCATATGACAAAGTATCATGAGAAAATGTTCCGCATTATGAATCAGTTTCGTAAGCTGAATATTAGTGATATGCTGCCTGGAATCAGCCGAATGGAGTATCTTACGATGCTGATTGCAATGAAAGCAGAAGATGATCGTCGGATTTCCGTGTCGGAATTGATCAAGAGAGCGTGCGTGAAGCCCTCGGCGATATCGCGGACGCTGCGGGGACTGGAGCAGAAAGGATATGTGGAACGTGTTGTGAATCCGGAGGATCGTCGCAATACCTATGTTGTCATGACAGAGGAGGGCATTGCGATAATGCAGCAGGCGGAAAAGATCATGAAGGATTTTTCGGATGCTGTTGGCAAACGGGTTGACCAAGAAGAAGGAGAACGTCTTCTTTGCTATCTGAATGATGTTTATATTGCAGCACAGGAAGAAATTTCCTGTAGAAAATGGAAGAACAGAAAGGAAAACGACGATGAGTAAAATATTTAAAAACATGATTCCGTATTGGAAGATCGTGATCGCAATCATTGGTCTGTTGGTTGTGCAGGCATGGTGCGACCTATCTCTTCCATCGTACACGTCGGACATTATCGATGTGGGAATCCAAAATCATGGCGTCGAGCATGTGATGCCGGAGAAGATTCAGGAAGAGGAATTTCAAACTGCGCAGTTTATCATGACGGATCAGGAAAAGCGCATTTGGAATGATATTTATGTGAAGAAAGGCGACACAAAGGTGTTGAAAAATTTGTCGCAGGACAGATTAGAGGAGTTAGACGAACAGCTTGCGCTGCCGCTGATCATGAATTATCAAATGAGTGCCATGGAGGAGAAAACCTTCGAAAAAATGGTGGCGAGCCAGATGGCATCCGGAAGCAAAAATAACGGCAGCCAGAATGACGCAGCGAGTCAAGGCGGCAAAGATGTCGGCAGCCAGAATGGCAATAGTGCAAAAGTAGGACGATCATCAAAGAATCAGTCCGGACTTAGCGTAGATCAGATCGAGAAATTTATGGGTGTGAAACTGCATCGTTTCCGCCAAAAGAAAGAAGACTCTGATGGAAATTCCAAAATGGTACAATGTGTCGATGTGCGTCCGGTATTTATCGCTATGCAAAAAAACGGAATGCTCGACGAAAAGACGCTGTTTTCTACGAGAGACAGCATGAAAAACACGATCGACACAATGGGCAGTTCGTTGGTCAAGACAACAGGCATTGCCTATGCGATTGCCTGTGACAAAGCGGCAGGCGTCGATGTGGATAAAATACAAAAAACATACTTAGTATATGCCGGCCTGAAAATGGTTGGAATGGCATTGCTGATGGGAGTTGTTACCGTACTAGTTGGTTTCTTTGCCTCCAAAGTAGCTGCCGGAATTGGTATGACGCTGCGAGAAAATGTGTTCAAAAAAGTCGTTGGATTTTCCAATGCAGAAATGGATCGTTTCTCAACGGCTTCCCTTATTACGAGAAGTACGAATGATATTCAACAGATTCAAATGGTATCGGTAATGCTTCTTAGGATGGTTGCGTATGCGCCGATACTAGGCATTGGCGGTGTTCTGAAAGTGGTACAGACAGGTGCCGGAATGGGATGGATCATTGTTCTTGCGATTATCGTTATTATCAGCTATGTGCTGTTACTCATGTCGTCGGCCATGCCAAAATTTAAGTTGATGCAAAAATTAGTGGATCGAATCAATCTGGTCTCTCGAGAGATCCTTACAGGACTTTCCGTTATTCGTGCATTTGGTCGGGAGGACACAGAGGAAGAGCGTTTCGATGCAGCTAACAAAGACCTCACCAAAACGACGTTGTTTACGAATCGTGTGATGACGTTTATGATGCCGGGTATGATGATGATCATGAACGTTTTGACGGTTGGCATTGTTTGGTTTGGTGCCAAAAAGATTGATGCGGGAAGTATGCAGGTAGGAGCAATGACTGCTTTCATCACGTATGCGATGATGATCGTGATGTCATTCCTGATGCTGACAATGATGTCGATCATGCTGCCGCGTGCCGCCGTTGCAGCAGAGCGTATTGATGAGGTCATTCAGACAGAATCTTCAATTGTTGATATCGATGAGCCGGAAACACTTACAACGCATAACGGACGCATTGCTTTTGAACACGTATGTTTCCGTTATCCGGGCGCAACAGAGGATGTACTTCATGACATAGATTTTGTCGCAGAACCGGGCAAAACAACCGCAATTATCGGAAGCACCGGTTGTGGAAAATCGACATTAGTGAATCTGATCCCACGTTTGTATGATGTTACCGATGGAAAGATCACGTTGGATGGCAAAGATATCCGTCGAATCGCGATGTCGGATCTGCGTGAGGAGATTGGTTATGTGCCACAGAAAGGAATTTTATTTTCGGGAACCATTGCCTCCAATTTGCGCTTTGGTAAAGGTGATGCCACCGAGGAAGAAATCGAACGTGCAGCGGATATAGCGCAGGCAACAGAGTTTATTGATGTCAAGGAAGAACGCTATGACAGTGCGATCGCACAGGGCGGTTCGAATGTTTCCGGTGGACAAAAACAGAGATTGGCAATTGCAAGAGCAATCGCCAAGAATCCGAAGATCTGTATTTTTGATGATAGTTTTTCGGCATTGGATCTCAAGACGGATGCTGCGCTTCGTGGGGCACTTAGCGAGAATGTAACAGACAGTACCATAATTATTGTAGCACAGAGAATCAGTACGATTCTGCATGCAGAGCAGATTTTGGTATTGGATGAAGGACGAATTGTAGGGAAGGGAACACATGAAGAATTGCTGGAACACTGTGAGGTGTATCGACAGATTGCAGAATCTCAGTTGTCTGCCAGCGAACTTGGAATGGAAGAAAGCGAGGTGACAATGAATGAGTGAGAATCGAAAATTAACACAAAGACCACAGCGGAGAGGCCCGATGGGACGCGGTATGCAGCCGGGCGAAAAGCCAAAAGATCTGAAGAAATCCGTCAAAAAGTTGATGCAGTACATTGCAAAATATAAGATCGGCATTTTTATAGTGATGCTCTTTGCAGCGTTTTCTACTATATTCAATGTGGCAGGTCCTAAAATACTTGGTAAAGCAACGACAGCACTTTCGGAAGGGCTGATGAAAAAGATCCAAGGCACCGGAAGCATAGATTTTCATAAAATCGGATTGATCCTGCTCATCGTGTTGGCACTGTATTTGGCAAGTGCATTGTTTAGTTTTGTGCAGGGATGGATCATGACCGGGATCACCCAGAAAGTCTGTTACAGACTGCGCCGGGAAATTTCCGAAAAGATTAATCGTATGCCAATGAAGTATTTTGAGAGTCGTACTTACGGCGAGGTGCTGTCGCGCATTACAAATGATGTGGATACACTTGGACAGGGATTAAATCAAAGTATTACAACGATCATTACGTCCGTTGCAACGCTGATAGGTGTGCTGGTCATGATGTTGAGCATTTCACCGTTGATGACATTGATCGCCTTGATCATACTGCCGATCTCGATGGGATTGATCGCATTGGTAACCAGAAAATCTCAAAAATATTTCCACGCACAGCAGGAATATCTGGGACATATTAATGGTCAGGTAGAAGAAGTATATGGTGGGCATTTGGTTGTCAAAGCATTTAACCACGAAAAAGAAACAATAGAGGAATTTGAACGCACAAACCGTATTTTGTATAATTCGGCATGGAAATCACAGTTTTTGTCAGGTATGATGCAGCCGATCATGATGTTTGTCGGCAATCTGGGCTATGCGTGCGTTGCATTGACCGGTGGACTGCTTGCCATCAAAAACGTGATCACCATTGGCGATATTCAGGCATTTATCCAATATGTCAAGAACTTTACGCAGCCGATTCAGCAGATTGCACAGGTTATCAATATGGTGCAGTCGATGTCTGCGGCATCGGAACGTGTATTTGAATTTTTGGAGGAAGAAGAGGAGATACAGCTTGCAGAACAGCCGGCAGATATTTCTAAAGTAACCGGTGAGGTTACCTTTGACCACGTAGGATTCGGGTATCAGCCGGAGCAGCCGATCATTCATGATTTTAGTGCACATGTAGAACCGGGACAGAAGATTGCGATCGTTGGTCCGACCGGAGCCGGTAAGACGACGATGGTGAAATTACTAATGCGATTTTATGATGTAGATCGGGGAAGTATACGGCTGAATGACCGAGATATCCGCGATTTCAATCGTCGTGATCTGCGAGATGCGTTCGGAATGGTGCTGCAGGATACATGGCTGTTTAAGGGTACGATCATGGAAAATATTCGCTATGGCCGTTTGGATGCTACTGATGAAGAGGTCATTGCAGCGGCAAAAGCGGCGCGGGCACATCACTTCATTCAGACACTGCCGGGCGGATATCAGATGGAGCTCAACGAAGATGCAAGCAATGTGTCACAAGGACAAAAGCAGCTTCTCACGATTGCACGTGCAATCTTGGCGGATAATAAGATCCTTATTTTGGATGAGGCAACCTCTTCGGTTGATACGCGTACGGAGATCGAGATCCAAAAGGCGATGGACAATCTGATGAAGGGGCGCACAAGTTTTGTGATCGCGCATCGTTTATCAACAATTCGCAATGCAGATCTTATCTTAGTGATGAAAGATGGCGATATTATTGAGCAGGGTGACCATGATACCTTGTTAGCGGCGAATGGTTTTTATGCAAATCTGTATAACTCACAGTTTGAAGAGGCAGTATAAAAGCATAAGCGTCGGGGAGCATGCGTGTATATAGACAGAATAGGAGGATACGAGAAAGAAAAATCCCGTATCCTCCCTAAATTTCTGAATTTATGTAGAATTTTTCTTGACGGACAACCTGTTCTGTGCTATAGTAGATGGGCGATGTAACAGTCTTTTTTTTATGCCCAAAATTCGGGCGCCAATAATTTAATGGAGGTGAAAGCCGTGAGAGTAAAGATTACTTTGGAATGCACAGAGTGCAAACAGCGTAATTACGATACGACGAAGGAGAAGAGAAATCATCCGGATCGTATGGAAACGAAGAAGTATTGCAGATTCTGTAGAAGACACACATTACACAAAGAGACGAAATAATCGTTTCCCGCGTGAATGGAAAGGAATGAGGTTGAACGATGGCAAATTCTGAGAATAAAGAAGAAGTAATGCAGGACGAACCAAAAAAGACCGCAAAGACCGCCACGGCTTCTAAGAAAAAGAGCCGTCTGCAAGGACTGAAAGCAGAGTTTCGCAGAATTATCTGGCCGGATAAGGAAACGATCACGAAAGAGACTACAGCAGTTGTAGTTAGTACGGTTATTTTGGGTATTATCATTGCCCTGCTTGATTTGCTGATCAAGACAGGCCTTGACAAGGTTTTTCAGATAGGATAAGGTGATTGACTATGGCAGATGCAGAAGCGCGTTGGTATGTGGCTCATACCTATTCAGGCTATGAGAACAAGGTAAAAATGGATATCGAGAAGACCATTGAAAATCGTGGTTTGCAGGATCAGATTTTGGAAGTTTCCGTTCCGATGCTCAATGTAGTAAAGGAAAAGGATGACGAAGAGAAGATTACTCAGCAGAAGATGTTCCCTGCATACGTCTTGATCAAGATGATTATGAACGATGACACATGGTACGTGGTACGCAATACACGTGGTGTGACAGGGTTCGTAGGACCGGGATCCAAGCCGGTACCATTAACAGATGAAGAGATGGCAAGCATGGGATTGAAGGTGGATGCACCGAATGCACCATTCAGCATTGGCGATTCTGTGATTGTTAAGTCTGGTGTCTGGGAAGACACCACCGGAATTGTTCGTCAGATCGATCATCAGAACCGTATGGTTACGATCAATATCGATATGTTCGGACGTGAAACACCGGTTGAAATCAGCTTTAACGATGTTGAGGTTTTATAATGATTTCGTTTTGAAGGGATGAAGAAGTCATTCCGAGCTGGACGCCATATAGATGTGGCATCCGCAATGTTAGATAGTAACCGCGTAAGCGGTATTTTCACAGGAGGTAAGAGACAATGGCTAAGAAAGTCGAAGGATATATTAAATTACAGATTCCTGCTGCAAAGGCAACACCGGCACCACCGGTTGGTCCTGCACTTGGTCAGCACGGAGTAAACATTGTAGCATTTACAAAGGAGTTTAATGCAAGAACAGCTGGACAGGAAGGTATGTTGATTCCTGTAGTTATCACTGTATATCAGGATAAGAGCTTCAGCTTTATCACAAAGACTCCTCCAGCAGCAGTGCTGATCAAGAAGGCATGTGGTATTGAGCATGCATCAGGTGAGCCAAACAAGAATAAAGTTGCTACAATCTCTAAAGCAAAAATTCAGGAGATTGCCGAGACAAAGATGCCGGATCTGAACGCAGCTTCTCTTGAGGCAGCAATGAGCATGATCGCAGGAACAGCTCGCAGCATGGGTGTTACTGTAGAGGAATAATTAAGTGAACGCCGGAATTATCGCATAAAAAAGATTGTTGTTGATTGAACGATGTGGGAGGCGACACAAGGGATGTGTCATGGACCCGCCGTTACTACCACTAGGAGGTTATATAATATGAAAAGAGGAAAGAAATACGTTGAGGCTGCTAAGAAGATTGACAGAGCTGCACAGTACGAAGTTGCTGATGCTGTAAAGTTGATCAAAGAGACAGCTGTTGCAAAGTTTGATGAGACTGTAGAAGCACATATCAGATTGGGTGTAGACGGACGTCACGCAGATCAGCAGATCCGTGGTGCTGTTGTACTTCCTCACGGAACAGGTAAGACTGTTCGCGTGCTGGTATTTGCTAAGGGTGACAAGGTAGATGAGGCTCTTGCAGCTGGCGCTGATTACGCTGGTGGCGAGGAGTTGATCCCTAAGATCCAGAACGATGGATGGTTCGAGTTTGATGTAGTTGTAGCTACACCGGACATGATGGGCGTTGTTGGTCGTTTGGGTCGTGTACTCGGACCTAAGGGTCTGATGCCAAACCCTAAGGCTGGAACTGTAACGATGGACGTGACTAAGGCTGTTCAGGATATCAAGGCTGGTAAGATTGAGTATCGTTTGGATAAAGCTAATATCGTACATGTACCGGTAGGAAAAGTTTCCTTCTCTGAGGAGCAGTTGGTAGAGAACGTCGAGACATTGATGGGTGCTATCACAAAGGCTAAACCGGCAGCAGCTAAGGGTCAGTATTATAGAAGCGTATCCTTGTCCGCAACAATGGGACCAGGAGTAAAGCTTAACACTGCTAAATACGTATAATTTTTAACGGATTGTAATACGGTTTTAACCAATAAAAAGGCACTGCATAAATGGAAGTTTATGCGGTGCCTTTTGTGGTATCACATGGAATGAAAGAATCACATCCACGGTAATGCCAATATGCAGCGATTAAAGAATCACATCCACGGTAATGCCAATATGCAGCGATTAAAGAATCACATCCACGGTATTGCCAATGAGAGAATTGGATGCAGAGCCGGAAGTATTTGCGGTATCTGTAGTAATGCCGGCGAGATCTGCAGTGTGAACACTGCCCGCGATTTCTGCAATGGCCGCTACAGAGGAAGTATCAGCAGCATTACTGGTACTATCCTGTTTTGTGCTCGCTTTGGCTTTTTTAGGCGGGATCACGATCTGACTTGCATGTCTTTTTATCTTTTTTGCAATGGAAGACATTTCTGTCAGGTAATCACTGTCACTGCCGAATAATTGCTTGAACTTATAAGTTGCGGCCTGATTTACAGTGCCTTTCTTAACACTGAGTTTGCCGTTGGAACTGATCGAGATGCCAACGCTTTCTAAAGCGTCTTTTTGCTCTCTGGTCAAGTGCTTCATCCGTGAGATAAGACGTTTTGCCTGGCCGGAAGTCGAGTTGCCTGCACTTTCCAGTAAATTATTATAAGTATCTGCAAATAGTTTTGTAAATTTATAATTGGTGGAATCGCTGACCGTATTCATCGAATTGGAATCTTTATCTTCCATTACGGTTGGTTCACTCCACTCCAACTGACGCAATTGCTCAATGATCTTTTTCATAGCTGAGGAATCCGCCTTGGTAAGTTCACTATTCTGCATGGATGAACGACGCTCTGCTTTGCGTGCACCACGGTTTGAGGAGTATATCCCCCGCAAATAAAAGTCATACGAATAAGTTGTAGCGACCATAATATCTACATTCCTTTCCGAGTCCGCAGCTCTTTGCTGCCAGACTGTGTGTTCGTTAATGAGCCCGGAAAAACAAATGTCTGCTTCGCAGCTGCTTGTTTTTCTTTGGGACTTTGTATATTATATCGGCAAGGGAGACAGAAAACATAAGTATTGTTGATGTTTTGAATTTTTCATGGTAACATGAGGAGAATTAAGAGTAAGATAAGAGTAGAAAACGAGGTGAAACAACGGGAAACCGTTATGAGTTATGCAGGAAAGAATACGATATCATAAAATTAATTTGGAAGATAGAGAGCTTATGATGACCATGTATGCACAGGATCCACGAAGAACTTGTGAACATTGTTTTGCTAATAATTATTTGTGGCAAAGTGTATATCCGGCAGAAATGGCAGAATTTGATGGCTGCATCAGTGTGCGGTTTTATGATGGCGCCGATCTGTATTATGATTTTCCGTCCGGACCGGGAGATAAGAAACAGGCTTTGGAACGTATTTTGGAATGGACTAAAAGACAGGATGCATTGCGGTTTTACGGTTTGTTGCGGGATGAGGTTGAATTGTTAGAAAAATGGCATCCGGGGGAATTTATCATTACGCCGGAACGGGATATTTACGATTATATTTATGAGACAGAACGTTTGACGACGTTAGCAGGTAAAAAACTGCATGGAAAGCGTGGCCACATTCACCGTTTTGAGGAAAATCATGACTGGCGATATGAGTCGTTGGGACCGGATAATTGGCAGGCTTGTCTGCAGATGAATCAAATTTGGAAGCGCAAGCGTGCTGATAAATGGGATCCTGATATGGAAGAAGAATTTCAAGTTGTGAATCAGGCATTGCAGCATTATGACAAATTGGGAATGGTTGGAGGTGTGCTTTGGGCAGATAGAGAAGTTGTGGCCTTTACGATGGGAGAATCGCTTGGTGGAGATACGTTGGCGGTCCATTTTGAAAAAGCATTTCCGGAGATCCAAGGAGCATATCCGATGATCAACCAGCAGTTTGTAAAGCATGAATGCCAGCAGTACCGCTATATTAATCGAGAAGATGATGCCGGAGCAGAAGGGCTGCGCAAAGCAAAAATGTCTTATGTTCCTGATATTTTATTGGAAAAGTATATGGTAGTGCGTAAATAGCAGAATATTCGGTATAAGACGATATTGCAACACGGAACGTTTATTTAAAACTGCAAAATATCTGTTTATTGCAGACAGAATAAGCAATATGTGATGAAGTGACAATTTTCGTTGCTTGAAGTTTGAATGAAATTTTTTACAATTTTCTTACAATTTTAGTTGCAATTTGTAAGGAATGCTGATATACTATAGTCAGTCGTTAAGATAGCGACTAGATATACCCCTCAAACCCCTCTCCTCATCAGAGCATATCATGTGTTTTGGTGAGGAATTTTTTTTCAGAGGGAAATACATTCCGAAATAAGGAGGAAGCGTATGGATCGTGCAGATAAAAAAACGGTAGATGAAGTGAAGACTACAGATGTGGTGGAAGAACCAATGGTAGACGAAGTGAATACTACAGACGAGGTGGAAGAACCAATGGTAGACAAAGAGAAGATTACAGATGCGGTGGAAGAACCTGCGGCAGATGAAGCGAAGGCTACAGATGCGGTGGAAGAACCGGTAGCAGATGAAGTGGAGACTACAGATGCGGTGGAAGAACCGGTAGCAGATGAAGTGGAGACTACAGATGCGGTGGAAGAACCGGCGGCAGATGAAGTGGAGACTACAGATGCGGTGGAAGAACCGGCAGCAGATGAAGTGGAGACTACAGATGCGGTGGATGAACCGGCAATAGATGAAGTGGAGACTACAGATGCGGTGGATGAACCAGCGATAGATGAAGTGAAGACTGATAAACAGAAAAGAAAAGAAGAGAAGCGTTTAGCAAAACAGCGCAAGAAGAATGAGAAGAGGCAGGCGAAAGAAGCCGCTAAGATAGAGAAAGCTAAGAAAGCTGCAGACAAGGTGAAAGCAACAGCGGAAGAGTCTGCGGAGAAGGTGAAGAAGTCTGCGGAGAAATCTGCAGAAAAGGCAAAGGAGCTCGGAGAAAGAGCAAAGGAAGTCGCTGAGCAGGAGAAGACGAGAGCGCAGCAGGTTGGCTTTGTATCTTCATTGAAGTTTAGAGTGTCTATACTTGTAATTCTGGCAGTTGTGCTGACCGGTGCGATCATGCTGTTGATCGTAGTGCCTGAAGCAGAATCGGCAATTCAAGTCGAGACGGAGCATTACATGCACGATATGGTAACTGCGAACGGTATTTCTTTGGATCAATTTATTGCGGCAGGTAACCTGAACAATAAAATTTCTATGAAGAATACATTTGGTAATGTAGCTTTGCAGGGCGTTGATTCCAGTTATGCATATATTGTATCCGGAAGCGACGGCATGATGCTTTGCCACCCGGAAGGGGAAAAGGTTGGACAACCGGTAGAGAATGCAGTGATCAAAAAGGTCGTAGAAGATATTCAGATGGGATCCAGACCTGAGACAAGTGTTGTTGAGTATAAATATAAAGGAACAGCAAAGATGGCAGCATATTATGTCACCAAAAAAGAGCCGACGGTTCTTGTCATTACAGCGGATAAGGATGACATTTTAGCACCGATCAACCATATGATAAAGACCGGAACGGTAGCATTTGTTATTGTTGTTGTTATATTCGCATTTTTGGCAGCATTTATCACGGGCAGAATGACAAGACCGCTGATCATGATCTCAAAAATTGTGGAAAAGATGTCCAGAATGGACTTTACAGAAAACAAGGCTGCAGAACGTTTGCTAAAGCGAAAGGATGAAACCGGCATGATGAGCCGTTCAGTTGCATCGCTTCGTAAAGAAATGGTTCTGATGATACAGGACATTCAGGCACAAAGTAATAGTCTGTTCAATGCGTCTGAAAGCTTGGATAAAGATGCCGCCCATACAGCACGTGCGATCGAGCAGGTAGAAAGTGCTGTGGGTGATATCGCCAGTGGTGCGACAAATCAGGCTGATGAGACACAGAGTGCGACAGAAAATGTCATTACGATGGGCAATATGATCGAAGAAACGAATTCCGTTGCAGAAGCATTACATAAGAATTCAAAGCAGATGCAAGAGTCCAGTAATCAGGCAATGTCCATTTTGAAAGAGTTGATGGAAGTGAATGACCAGACCAAGCTTTCCATCGATGAGATTTATGAGCAGACCAATATTACGAATGCTTCCGCGCAGAAGATCAAGGCAGCGACAGATATTATCGCATCAATTGCAGAAGAGACCAATTTGTTGTCACTGAATGCATCTATTGAAGCAGCACGTGCCGGCGAGCAGGGACGTGGTTTCGCTGTGGTTGCTTCTCAGATTCAGAAGCTGGCAGAGCAGTCAAATGATTCAGCCAAACAGATTGATGATATTACAAATGTTTTGATACAAGACTCGACGCATGCCGTGGATACTATGCAGGGAGTACAACAGATCATGGCTGTTCAGAGCGATAAGATGCAGCAGACAGAGAAACGCTTTGCGGATGTCTACGAAGGTGTTGAGAAGGCGATCGGAGGTGTTGTTACGATTTCCGGACGAACAGAAAGCTTGGATGATTCCAGAAGTAAGGTCGTTGATGTCGTGCAGAATCTTTCTGCCATTGCTGAGCAGAATGCAGCCAGCAGTCAGGAGACATCTGCATCAGTTGTGGAAGTCAGCAACACATTGGCGAACATATCTGATAGTGCAGCAGGTTTGAAGGAGATCGCTTATCAGTTAGACCAGAGTGTAAAGAAGATTAAATTGTAATTTGAATTAGAATTTTAAGGAGACGCCCATGTTTGATTTGCAGGAAGAGTTAAAAAAACTGCCCGCCAAACCGGGCGTCTATTTAATGCACGACAAAAAAGATGCTATTATTTATGTGGGCAAAGCGGTTAGTTTGAAAAATCGTGTGCGACAGTATTTTCAGGCGAGCAGAAAAGTATCGCCCAAGATTGAAAAAATGATTTCGCAGATTGATCATTTTGAGTATATCATTACGGATTCCGAGGTGGAGGCGCTGGTACTCGAAAACAACCTGATCAAGGAGCATCGTCCAAAGTATAATACGATGTTAAAAGATGATAAAACATATCCGTTTATCAAAGCAACCGTATATGAAGAGTATCCGCGGTTGATTTATTCGCGGGAGCAGAGGCGGGATAAATGTAAATATTTTGGCCCGTTTACCAGTGCAGGGTCTGCAAGAGATATGTTGGATCTGGTTCATAAAATCTATCAGATACGAACATGCAATCGTGTGCTGCCAAGAGATACCGGTAAAGAACGACCGTGCTTGAATTATCATATTAAGCAGTGCCAGGCACCATGTCAGGGATATGTGACTCCGGAACAGTATCAGCAAAATTTCAGCAAGGCACTGAAACTTTTGGAAGGAGATTTCTCAGAGGTTTTAGAAATGCTGGAAGCAAAGATGGCGAAAGCAGTCGAGGAACTCGCCTTTGAAGAAGCGGCTTCCTGCCGCGATCTGATCGCCAGTGTCAAAAAAGTTGCAGTGCATCAGAAAGTTACAGATTTTGGCGGGGTTGACCGCGATGTGATCGCTATGGCGCAGACTGATCTGGAAGCGGTCATTCAAGTGTTTTTTATTCGCGAGGGCAAATTGATCGGTCGGGATCATTATCATTTAAAAGGGATAGACGGTGATGCACCGGAAGAGTTAGTGCAGTCGTTTATCAAACAGTTTTATGCAGGAACACCTTTTATTCCGCGAGAACTCATGGTAGAATATGAATTAGAAGAAAAAGACCTGATCTCGGATTGGCTGTCGGAACGTCGTGGTGGAAAGGTATCTATTCTTGCACCCAAAAAGGGACAGAAAGAGCGTTTAGTCGAGCTGGCGCATAAGAATGCAGCGCTGGTTTTGACGCAAGATGCAGAAAAGCTGCGGAGAGAAGAAGAACGTACATTAGGGGCAATGCAGGAGATCGCAGATCTGTTAGGCATGTCTGAAGTAAAGCGGGTGGAATCATATGATATATCGAATATCAGTGGATTTCAGTCGGTTGGCTCTATGGTTGTTTTTGAAAACGGAAAGCCGAAGCGCAGCGATTACCGTAAGTTCCGCATTAAGACGGTGCAAGGCCCGGATGATTATGCCAGCATGGAAGAGGTGCTTGGAAGAAGATTTCGTCACGGTCTGGAGGAACGACAACAGATAGATCAAGGGGAAAAAGTAACGGGAGGCTTTACGGTGTTCCCGGATTTGATCATGATGGATGGCGGGAAAGGCCAAGTGAATGTTGCAGAGTCTGTTTTGAGGGAGCTAGGAATAGTGATACCGGTCTGCGGCATGGTGAAAGATGACAGGCATCGCACCCGTGGATTGTATTTTCAGGGGAGTGAGATACCGGTCAATACATGCAGTGAAGGATTTCATTTAATGACACGCATTCAAGATGAAGTGCATCGTTTTGCCATTGAGTATCACCGCTCTTTACGTAGTAAAGTGCAAGTCAGATCCATATTGGATGACATTGCGGGGATTGGGGCGAAGCGTCGCAAACAGTTGATGAAGCGGTTTGTTTCACTTGATGCGATCAAGGCAGCTTCCGTAGAGCAATTGGCTGAAGTTGAGTCCATGAATGAACAGGCAGCACAAAATGTATATGAGTTTTTTCATAAGAAAGACTCATAACAAAATAGATGATTTTCTGTCAGTTGACAGGGATTGTCAGCAAGCTGTATAGGAATTTGCAGCAATCTGTATAGGGATTGCCAGCAAGCTGTATAGAAATTTGCAGCAGGGTGGCAGGAATTTGCGGGATGCAGGGAATATGCACTATGGTTAGAAAGGTTGGTAGAATATGCAGAATGCAGAGTACAGTGTCGCATTGACACATTTAGTAGACAAATTAAAATTAGAAAACTGTACACCGAATGTACCTATTGAGGACGTGAAAGTGACGCAATCGGATGTTAATCGACCGGCTTTGCAATTGGCAGGGTTCTTTGACTATTTTGATTCTAACCGGATTCAGATCATTGGGCAGGTGGAATATACTTATATGGAGCAAAAAGGTGTAGAATACAGTGTCCAAATGTTAGAAGAGATTTTGTGTGGCAATGAGAAGTCACCCAAACCACCATGTATCGTTTTTTGCCGTAACCTTCCGGTGGATGACCGTCTGATCGAATTGGCAACGAAATATCAGGTGCCGATCTTACGTACCAAGCGTGCTACGAATGAATTTATGGCGGATCTGATCCAGTGCCTTAACTATAATATGGCACCGCGCTGTACGGTTCACGGCGTGCTGGTAGATATTTACGGAGAAGGCATTTTGATCATGGGAGAAAGCGGTATCGGTAAGTCGGAAGTCGCATTGGAGTTGATTCATAGAGGACACCGTCTTGTTTCGGATGATGTGGTAGAGATCAAACGAATCAATGAGAGCACATTGCTCGGCAGCGCACCGGACATTACGAGACATTTTATCGAATTGCGTGGTATCGGTATTATTGACGCAAAATCACTGTTTGGTGTAGAGAGCGTTAAGGATGATCAGAATATTGATCTGGTCATTAAGCTTGAGGAATTTAATAAAGAACAGGATTATGATCGTCTTGGCCTGGAGGAGCAGTATACGGAATTTCTTGGCAACAAGGTTGTGTGCCACTCTATTCCGATCCGCCCCGGTCGTAATATTGCGATCATCTGTGAGTCGGCAGCAGTTAACCACAGACAGAAAAAGATGGGTTATAACGCAGCTTGGGAGCTGTATAACCGAGTAACGAACAATCTAGCAGAAAAAAATAAATAAAGCGCAGATCTAATGCGTAGATAGGAGGGCTGTCATGATTTTTGTAAAAGCAGATGAATTAAAAAAAGGGATGCGTTTGGCAAAACCAATATACAACAAAAATGGAGTTATGTTGTACGAAAGAGATTCCAGACTGACAGAGCAGGGAATCATTAGTATTCAGAACTTTGGACTGATCGGTATTTATGTATTAGAGCCGGCGGAGCCGGTACCACCTATGTCAGCAGAAGATATTGAGTTTGAACGCTATCAGACGATGGCAGTATTTGCAATCAAAGAGATCTTGGATGCAGTCAGCAAACAGAAACCGTCTGCGAAGTTGAATACGTTTGTGACGCAGCTTGTTCAGAAGTATGGTTCTTTGGACCACAAGATAAATTTCATCCAAAATCTTCGCAGCGTGGAAGATTATGTGTATAAACATTCACTGAACACAGCGCTGCTCTGTGCGATGATGGCAAAGCGGATGAATTTGTCCGAGAAAAACCAGACAGATCTGGTGACAGCAGCAGTACTGCATGATATAGGTACCTTATTGATCCCGATCGGATTGCGACGCAAATCGCAGTTGGAATTGACAGAAGAAGATCTCAAAAAGATCAATACGTATTATGTGGCGGCTTATCAGATGTTTAGCAGAGATTATTCGCTTGATGCCGGTGTCAAGATGATATTGTCAGTAGCATTGCGAAGAATCTTTCATGTCGGCGGCAAAGATGATGAAATGGAAAAGAAGAAGATCCCGGAGGTTGAAATATTGCGTACAGCGTATATTTATGACCAGTTGACGGCAATGAACATACAAGAAGAGCCAACATCAGATGTGCAGGCGATTCGCTTTCTATTAGATGCCGGAAATGGATACGATCGTGTTGCGGTACAGGCGCTGATTCACAGTATTAATATTTTGGAACCGGGTGTATGTGTCGAGCTGACTAACGGTGATAAGGGATTAGTCATTATTCCTGGCATGTACAATGTGCTGCAGCCATATGTACTTTCATTCAGGGATAATCAGGTTTATAATCTGAGTACACCGCATGTCGCTGCACAATTGCAGATCAAAGACATTATGCGCACGATGGATAATCGTCATGTAATGGGAATGGATATGTTAAAGCAGTACAGTGGTGAGGCGGTACATATTGGGGAGTACCGTGATAATAAGACGTACTAGCAATAGCCGACACAACAAACAAATAGCAATATAAGAGCCGGGGGCAGCGAGAAAAAGGCAGTATCGCTGAACCCGGCTTAGGAGATTGTGCGATTGTAATAACAGACAGCATAGAAACGAGGTTAACAATGTATATTATAGTAGGATTAGGAAATCCGGAGCGTAAATATGCCGGAACACGACACAATATTGGATTTTCGGCGATTACGGCGATCAGCGATGCCTACAGCATTTCGATGGACATCAAGAAACACAAGGCGGTATGCGGTAAGGGAATGATCGCAGGGAATAAAGTGCTGTTGGCGATGCCGCAGACATATATGAATCTTAGCGGTGAGAGTGTACGCGAACTGGTGGATTTTTATAAGATCGATCCCGAGGAGGAATTGATCATCATTTATGATGATATCGCATTGGCTCCGGGAAAGCTTCGGGTACGTGCCAAAGGAAGTGCCGGTGGACATAATGGAATCAAGAATATCATTGCGCATTTGGGGTCGCAGCAGTTTTCGCGGATCCGGATCGGCGTGGGAGAGAAACCGGCAGGCTGGGATCTGGCGGACTATGTGTTGGGGAGATTCCCGGCAGAGGAAGAGCCGACGATCCGTACTGCGCTGGAGCAGACGGTAAAGGCATGTGAGACTATTTTGACAGACAGCGTTGAAGCGGCGATGAATCAATTTAACGGAAAGTAAGAGGTTGGGGCAGTGATGGAAACATTATTGGCGCCTTTGGCGGAGATTACGGCGTACCGCAATGCCGAAGAGGCAATACAAAAGCAGCAATTCCCATTGCAGATATCGGGATGCATCGAATCACAAAAGTGCCAATGGATCTATGGACTTACCGGTGAGTCTCTGAAATGGAAAGTGATCATTGCGGCGAATGAGTTGAGGGCACGGGAAATCGCAGAAGACTATCGCATGTTTGACCGGGAAGTTATGTATTATCCGGCGAAAGATGTGATTTTTTTTAGTGCTGATGTACATGGTAATGCACTTAGCACACAGAGACTTAAAGTCAGAGAGGCATTACTGGATCGCAAAGGGGGAACCATTGTCACCTCGATCGATGCCGGCATGGAGTTCGTACTATCGCAAAAGATCTATGAGCAGGCGAAGCAGCAGGTAGCGGAAGGGGAGACATATGATCTTGAGACTCTTTGCAAAAATCTAGTCAATATGGGTTATGTGAGACAGGCACAGGTTGAGATGCCTGGAGATTTTTCTGTGCGCGGAGGAATTTTGGATGTATTTCCGGTAACGGAGGACTGCCCATATCGTATTGAGTTTTGGGATGATGAGATTGACACGATCCGTTCGTTTGACGTGGAGAGTCAGCGCTCAATTGAACGCATTGCAGAGTTTACCATCTTTCCGGCATCGGAATTAATTTTGACTACTGAGCAAATTGCCGATGGTTTTACAAAAATGGCGAAAGACGCAGCAAAGATCAGCACAAAATTAAAAAAGGCGAAGAAATTCGAAGAAGTGAATCGGTTAAATGATCATTTACAGGAAATAAAAAATGATTACGAACAATATCAGAGCCGTATTGGGTTGGAAGCCTACCTGCCCTATTTTCCGGTGGAAACATTGTCCTTTTTTGATATTATGCCAGAGGAGGAGACAATCTTTTTCTTAGATGAGCCATCCCGCTGTTATGAGAAAGCTCAGGCGGTGGAAACAGAGTTTCGTGACAGTATGGAAAGCAGATTGGAGAAAGGCTATCTTTTGCCAAAGCAGCCGGAGATCTTGCAGGGAATGGATCCTTTATTTGGATTGCTGCAGAACAAGCAGCTTGTTATTTTGTCTTTGCTGGATGGACTGCCAAAGCAGCTTGCGAGCAGGGCGCAGGTGAATGTACAGGTACAGCCGGTGGGGTCCTATAATAAGCATTTTGAACTACTTGTAGACGATATGCTTCGCTGGAGAAAGAATGGATACCGTGTACTGCTCCTTTGTGGATCTCGGACGCGTGCGCAGCGATTAAGTAAAGACTTGGGAGAATATGAAATTCCGGCATTTTATCATGAGAAGCCGGATATGCCGTTGGAAGCCGGACAGGTTATGGTATCGTATGGGTTTATGCGTCATGGATTTGTTTATTCGATGACGAAGTTTGCTGTTGTGACGGAAGGTGATATTTTTGGCACAAAGCAGAAACGGCGTAATGTCAAGAAGAAAAAATACGATGGAAAAGCGATACAGAGCTTTAATGAATTAAGCGTTGGCGATTATGTGATCCATGAGAATCATGGAGTTGGTATTTACAAAGGTATCGAAAAGATTACAGTCGACCATGTGTCGAAGGACTATATTAAGATTGAGTATGGAGACGGCGGAAATCTATATGTTCCTGCATCGGGACTGGATCTGTTGCAGAAATACGCCGGGCGTGAGGCGAAGCAGCCGAAACTAAACCGCTTGTCATCACCGGAATGGAAAAAGACCAAGACACGCGTGCGCAAGGCTGTGCAGGAAGTGGCAAAAGAATTGGTTTTGTTATATGCCAAGCGACAAGAACAAAAAGGATATGCTTATAGTCCGGATACTGTGTGGCAGCAGGAATTTGAGGAGGTTTTCCCATTTGAGGAGACCAAAGATCAGTTGACAGCCATTGCCGCCGTTAAAAAGGACATGGAAAGTGACAAGATCATGGATCGGCTGATCTGCGGGGATGTTGGCTATGGCAAAACAGAGATCGCATTGCGTGCGGCATTTAAGGCGGTAAATGATGGAAAGCAGGTAGCGATGCTTGTTCCAACTACGATCTTAGCGCAGCAGCATTACAACACATTGTGCGAACGACTCGGAGACTTTCCGGTCAAAGTTGAGATGTTATCACGTTTTCGTACTCCGGCACAGCAAAAAAAGTCGATAGATCTACTGCGAAAGGGACAGGTTGATATTATTGTCGGCACACACCGTCTGCTGTCTAAGGACGTGGAATTTAAGAATTTGGGGTTATTGATCGTTGATGAGGAACAGCGATTTGGTGTGACACACAAGGAAAAGATCAAGCAGATGAAAGGAAATGTTGATGTCCTTACGCTTAGTGCAACACCGATCCCACGAACGCTGCATATGAGTTTGACCGGCATTCGGGACATGAGCGTGTTAGAGGAGCCACCGGTAGACCGTCTGCCAATACAGACATTTGTGATGGAGCATAATGATGAGATCATTCGTGAGGCGATCAATCGCGAATTGGGAAGAGGCGGACAGGTGTATTATGTGTATAACCGCGTTGCCCGTATTGCAGAGGTGGCGGCAGAAGTAGCAAAAATGGTGCCGGATGCCAATGTTGTTTTTGCGCATGGGCAGATGAGTGAGCGAGAACTTGAAAAGATCATGATGGCATTTATCAACGGCGAAATAGATGTTTTGGTAGCAACGACGATTATTGAGACCGGATTAGACATTTCGAATGTAAATACGATCATCATTGATCATGCCGATAAGATGGGGCTGTCACAGCTTTATCAGCTTCGCGGTCGTGTCGGAAGATCAAATCGTACAGCATACGCGTTTTTGATGTATCAGCGGGGACGTATGCTCAAAGAGGTAGCGGAGAAGAGATTGGCCGCTATCCGTGAATACACGGAACTGGGTTCCGGGATCAAAGTGGCGATGCGGGATCTGGAGATCCGCGGAGCCGGGAATCTGCTTGGTGAAGCGCAGTCCGGGCATATGGAAGCGGTTGGATATGATCTGTACTGTAAAATGCTCAATGAGGCGGTACTTACACTGAAAGGCGAACAGCCGGAAGAGGAACCGTTTGAGACCAGTTTGGAGCTGCAAGTGGATGCGTTTATTCCGGCAACTTATATTCGTAGTGAATTTCAAAAGCTGGATATGTACAAACGTATCGCCGGGATTGAAAATGCGGAAGAATATGCAGATATGCAGGAAGAAATGATCGATCGATTTGGAGAATTGCCTAATGCGGCTGAGAATTTATTGCGTGTGGCACTGCTTAAAGCGGAAGCACACCGTGCCGGAATCACACAAATTGTGCAAAAAACGAACCAAATTCGATTTTATCTGAAACCAAATGCAAAAATCTCTTCCGTAAACCTTGTAAAAATGGTAGAATCGTATGAGGGCGCTTTTAAGGTGGTACAGGCGGCCAAAAAGGAAGAACAATCCTTTTTTATTTACACGATGAAACCACAACCACAGCCGGCAGGCAAAAGTTATCGCAGCGGATACGGAAGGATCCCTGCTGCGGTGAAGGTACCGTCTGTTTCCAAAACAGTAAGTAAGCAGGAGACAGCAGAAAAATTATTCCAGACAGTGAATCAGTTGATCCGTGAGATCGGAAAAGTCGTGGAGTAACGGAAAGGCATGGTGACTATGATAAAGAAAAGTAAATGGATGGCAGTTGGTTTAAGTATATGCATTGCCGTGGCAGGAGTATGCACGGGCTGTGGCAATTCCAAGATCGGCACAAAAAAGGTAAAGCTTGCGGCAGGAACACCGAATAAGGATTCGATCGTTATGTCAGTGGGCAGTGACGGTGTAGAATATAGCGAGATGATGAACTATGCCTACCTATTAAAAAGACAGTATGAGGGCAATTTTGGAAGTGAGCTATGGAACTATTCGCTGGGCGGCAATAAAACAGTGGGTGCTCAGGCAAAGCAGGAAATCGTCAATATGGTAACACAGCTTAAAGTGATTGCGCAGGCAGCGGATCGTAATGAAGTTTCACTTACCAATGATGAGAAAGACGAGGCAATGCAAAAGGCAGAAAAGATCATGGAAAAGGTGTCTGACAGTGATAAAAAGAAATATTATTTATCCGTTCAGGGACTTAGTAAATTGTATGAAGAAAACGTGCTTGCCAATAAAATGTTTTATGTGGCTACTGACAAGGCAAACACCGATGTGTCAGATGAGGAAGCAAGGCAGGCTGCGATCCAGTATATTGAGATCATGACGAAAGGGATCGGAAGTTCCGGACAGAAGATCGATATGGATGAGAAAGCCAAGGCACAGGCTCTTAAGTGGGCAGAACAGCTGCAGCTTCGTGCAGTTAAGACGAAAGACTTTTTGACATTGGCCAAAGATAATACCGATGCAACAACGCAGGAACTGGTGGTTGGCAAAAGTTCCACCAAATTGGAGAAAGCGGCATTGGATGCGGCGTTAGCCCTCGAAAAGGGTGAAGTCAGCAGTGTTGTAGAGGGAACGCAGGGATATTATATTATATATTGCGTCAATGACAAGGAAGAGGATGCGACACAGGCTCGCAAGGAAGTTATCATTGCAAAACGCCAGAATCGCCTGTTCCAAAAGAAATATAACATCTGGCTCAATAAGTGCGATGTTAATATCAGTGAAGATTTTTGGGATTATTTCCAGTTGTAGGGGGAGGGAGAAAGTTTGAAAGCAGAGCATGTCAATCCATTTATCATATCTGTGTGCAAAGTGATGAAAGATATGTGTATGTTGGATTTAAAAATAGGGACACCATCTCTTAGACAACAGAGTTTCCCGGAAGAAAATTCTTTGATCCGTCTCGGGCTGGTAGGTCAGCTTTCGGGAGAAGTATTGCTTAATTTTGAACCACAGACAGCACTTGGGGTCGTATCTAAAATGATGATGATGCCGGTCAATGCCATTGATGCGATCGGACAGAGTGCAATTTCGGAATTAGGAAATATGGTGGCGGGCAATGCGGCGACGGTATTTGCAAATAATAATATTATGATTGATATTACACCACCGGATTATTGTGTTGGTGCAAGTTATGATGGTGCGGCAACGGAAATGTTTACAATTCCTTTTTCAACAGAAATTGGAGATATGACGATCGATGTGCGCATTGAACAGGAAGGATAAAAGATGGCAGGATATAAGAGATACCGCAAGGATTCCCCGGTTTCCTATGCATTAGGTATAACGCTGACATTTGAACTGTTACGCTTTCAGCCGGACAAGGTGACGAGGGTATATATTCACTCCGGCATGAAAGAGGGGGAAACATTAGACAAACTGCGTAGTTTGTGCAGGGATGCCGGTATAGAAATGGTTCAGACAGACAAAATATTTCATGTATTGTCTCAAAAAGAAAATTGTTACGTGATCGGAGAATTTACGAAATATGAAGGGCAGCTGGAGAAAACAACATCCCACATAGTTTTGGTAAATCCTTCTAATGCCGGCAATATGGGAACGATCATGCGGAGCGCCTTAGGATTTGGTTTGAATCAGATGGCGATCATACGTCCGGCAGTGGATGCCTTTGACCCCAAAGTGGTAAGAGCGTCCATGGGGGCGATTTTTTCGACAAACTTTGTTTACTTTGAGGATTTTGATGAATATCAGGCACAGTTTGGTGAACGGGAATTATATCCATTTATGTTGGACGCCAAGAAAAGTCTGCATGAGATCAGACCACAGGGGACGTTTTCTTTGCTTTTTGGCAACGAAGCGACCGGACTGCCGGATCGCTTTGCACAGATCGGGACAAGTGTGATCATTCCGCATTCCAATCGCATCGACAGTCTGAATCTGCCGATCGCGGCGAGTATTGCGATGTATGAGACAACGAAACAGCAATTTGAGAGTTGACAGGTTTGTTATAATGATAGTTAGAGGCAAATGCAAATGACGATAGAAAGGATTGATGAGACAATGGCAAAGATTGATATTATTTCAGGATTTTTAGGAGCAGGTAAAACGACGTTGATCAAAAAGCTGATCGCAGAAGCATTTGAAGGTGAGAAGTTAGTCTTGATCGAGAACGAGTTCGGTGAGATCGGTATCGATGGTGGATTTTTGAAAGAGGCAGGAATCCAGATTACAGAGATGAATTCCGGTTGCATTTGTTGTTCTTTGGTTGGTGACTTTGGAGAGGCACTCAAAGAGGTGCTTACAAAATATAGTCCGGATCGTGTTATTATTGAACCATCCGGAGTTGGCAAGTTGTCTGATGTGATCAAAGCAGTAAAAAATATTGGTGATGAAGTACAGATCAACAGTACGGCAACGGTTGTAGATGCATCGAAATGCAAGATGTATATGAAGAATTATGGTGAGTTCTACAACAACCAGATCGAATACGCAGGAACAGTAATCTTGAGCCGTACACAGAATGTGTCAGCCGACAAGCTGGATGCTTGTCTGAAGATGATTCGTGAGAAAAACGAGGAAGCATCTATTATTACAACACCATGGGATGATATTCAGGGTAAAAATATCGTAGAGGCTATGGAAAAAGTTAATTCCTTGGAAAAAGAGCTGTTAGAGGAGCATGAACATCATCATCACGATGGCGAGTGTGGATGTGGACATCATCATGATCACGACCATCACGACCACGAGCATGATCACGACGGTGAGTGTGGATGCGGACATCATCATGATCACGACCATCACGACCACGAGCATGATCACGACGGCGAGTGTGGATGCGGACATCATCATGATCACGACCATCATGATCACGAGCATGATCACGACGGTGAGTGTGGATGCGGACATCATCATGACCATCACCATCATCATGCAGATGATGTATTTACAAGCTGGGGCGTTGAGACAGCGCACAAGTTTACGGAGGAAGAACTTACCGAGATTTTGCACAAGTTAGCTGAGACGAAAGACTATGGTGACGTTTTACGTGCAAAGGGTATTGTAGCGGCAGCAGAAGGAGAGTGGTTCCACTTTGATCTGGTACCGGAAGAGACGGAAGTTCGCCGCGGAGCAGCCGACTTTACAGGACGTATTTGTGTTATCGGTGCTGACTTGAAGGAAGATGCGATCAAAGAATTATTCCACGTTGCGTAAAGAGGACTACGATTTACGGCTTCCATTTTAAATGGAAGCTAAACATAGAGTTGATGGAGGTTTTGAATGTTTGGTAAGAAGAAAGAGGAGATGATGGTATACGTCATTATGGGCTTTTTGGAAGCCGGTAAGACGAATCTGATCCGTGACCTTGTCGTGGATGATATGTTTGATGACAAGATCAAAACGATGATTTTGGCATGCGAAGAGGGCGAGTTAGAATATGAACCGGACGTGTTAGAGAAGGCCAACTGCGTTGTGGAATACATCGAAGACGAAGAAGCATTTAATGGAAAGATCATTCAGAAATTTTTGAAAAAACACCGTCCGGACCGCATCATCATTGAATACAACGGTATGTGGCCGACAAAGCATATTCCGGAATTGTATGATGATATGGAAGAAATTTGTTTTGATCGTGAAGTGATCTTTCAGACGATAGATGTAGTTAATGATGAAACATTTGCTTTATATATGAAAAATATGCCATCTATGATGGTAGATCAGTTCCGCGTGGCAGAAATGATCATCATTAACCGCTGTACTGTTGAGAAAACAAATAAGAACTCGATCCGTGGAAGCATAAAAGCGGTCAATCCGCGGGCACAGATCGTCTATGAATCCGCACAGGATGAGTTTTATGAGATGAAAGATCAGATGCCGTTTGATGTCAATGCAGATGTCATTGAAATTAGTGACGATGATTTTGGACTTTGGTATATTGACATGATCGACCATCCGGAAACATATCAGAATAAGACGTTGAAGGTAACAGGTTTGATCCAGAAGCCAAAGGGAATCCCGGCAGGCTTTGCAGTATTTGGACGTTTTGCGATGACCTGCTGTGCAGACGATGTACAGTATATGGGATTTCTGTGCAAAGCAGATGATTGGTCAGAGTTTAAGACAAAGCAGTATGTTACCGTGACGGCCCGATTTGAATACAAATTCATGAAGGAATATGGCGAGGAAGGTCCTGTCTTTTATGCAGAGCAGGTGGAAGCGGCAGAAAAGCCAAAAGAGGAGCTTGTTTATTTCAATTAAGTGAGGCAGCAGTTTATAGAGGATCTGCATATACGCAAGTTGTAGCTTAACAGCTCGAATATGTCGAAAACTCTTAGGCACTGCGCATCCAGATCTGATAGATGGAGCGGATCAACACGACCGCAAATGGGCCGAGAAAGATGCCGCACACACCGTACAATGAAATACCGATGTAAATGGAAGCAAGGGTAAAAAAAGGAAGTGTATTTAAGTTACTTCCAATTAACCTTGCTTCTAATAATTCACGCGTAAATACTGTTAATAAATATGCAGTAAGCAGAACTGCGGCCGCGAAAAAAGAACCATGAAATAATTTTACAAGTCCCCATGGAATCAATATCATCCCACTCCCCAAAATAGGAAATGCATCAAAAATGGAAATAAACAGACCGATCACGATACAATATGGATTGCGGATGAGCAGAAAAGCAATTGTGCAAATAGCCCAATTACAGCCAATAATGATGAGCTGACTTCGCATATAGGCAAATCCGGTATTCCACATGGTATGCCCAAGCTCTGACAAAACCGAAAAATAACGATTTTTGTGGATCATGGTATGCAAATGATCATAGTCTTTGCACAAAACGATGAAACTGACGATAACGATCAGCAAAAATGCGCATACTCGCATCGAGCTTCCCATACATTGCAG
Source organism: Clostridium sp. OM05-6BH (assembly GCF_003481635.1). Classification (NCBI taxonomy): domain Bacteria; kingdom Bacillati; phylum Bacillota; class Clostridia; order Eubacteriales; family Clostridiaceae; genus Clostridium; species Clostridium sp. OM05-6BH. The sequence goes on from NZ_QULH01000005.1 coordinate 58,021, forward strand.
CGCTATCCTGCCAATATTTTGATAGAGGTTTGTAAATGATGACGGATCCAGATTGTGAAACTGTTCCTTAGCAAATATTAGGCAACTACCTTTTTGCAGACCTAAATAATAATCCAAATGTCGCAAAATATTATGACAATAGGATTCTATGGATTTTGTATAAATTTGATGATAAATGGACAAATTTGTGAGAAGTAGTTTACATTGCTGAAATAAAAGCCATCCGATCAGCAAAAAAACACCCAAAAAGGCAAGAGAGATCAAGAGTAAGGTGCCATTTGCCGCCAGCCACTTTGGAAGATGACATTTTTTTTGTAAAAATAGGACGATCGGCATTAAGCTCCGCATCAGTGTATATGCGAATAAAAACGGGAAAATAAGGGGTAAAACGTATTTGAAGGACAAAAGAACAGCACCCGATATAAATGTAATAATAAGCAGTTGTCGAAGCAAAGGATGTGCATTCATAACGGATCCTCCTTTCTGCAAACGCAATTTTAGACGGCGGAAGTGCTCTATTTAGTGTGTACAAAAGCAATGATTTCATACAAAAAATAATGTTTACAAAATATTAATAACTATAACATTTCACGTTCATAATTCCACCCTATAATAATAACCATATCAGAGAGTAAATGTCGACTCACTGGTAGCTTAGATTTTTTTTTCATACCTTCTCCTTTAAGGACTGTGTACGCTGCAGTCCTTTTTTTTTGCCCACTGTGGAATGGGGAAATTTGAGTGGATCATTATTGACATATACAATTATTTCATTGGGAGGAATTGAAATGATGGAAAGGACACAGAAACAGACAAAAAATCTGACCGAAGGATCACCGGCAAGATTGATCTTGGAATTTGCGGTTCCAATGTTTTTAGGATTATTGTTTCAGCAGTTTTACAGCATGGTAGACACAATGATCGTTGGTAAATTTTTAGGAATGAAACCATTGGCCGGAGTTGGTGCGACAGGGTCGTTAAACTTTATGGTGATTGGATTTTGTATTGGTGTATGCAATGGATTTGCCATTCCGGTAGCACAGAAACTTGGTGCCAAGGATTATTCTGCACTTCGTCGTTTTGTGGCGAATGCTACATGGCTTTGTCTTGCATTTTCTGTTGTTATGACAGTGATCGTGTCAATTTTGTGCGGAGATATCTTGCGCTTTATGAAAACGCCGGAGGATATTTTTTCCTATACATATTGGTATATGTTGATCATTTTTTTAGGAATACCATGCACTTTTCTGTATAATATATTGGCGGCACTGATCCGCTCTTTGGGAGACAGCAAAACGCCGGTGATCTTTTTGGCATTGGCATCTGTCCTCAATATTGGACTGGATCTCGTATTTATCATTGTATTTCGTATGGGCGTCAAAGGAGCTGCACTGGCGACTGTGCTGGCACAGGGAATCTCCGGGTTGTGTTGTCTGTGGTATATTGGAAAGCATTTTCCAATCCTGCGGGGAACGAAAGAAGAGTGGAAACCGTTGTCAAAGTATATGATGCGTTTATGTGCGGTTGGAATCCCGATGGGAATGCAGTATTCGATCACAGCGATAGGAACACTTGTGATCCAGGCAGCAGTGAACGGTTTTGGATCTACAGTGGTAGCCGGAGTGACGGCAGCGAATAAGCTTGGTAATTTTGTATCCTGTCCGATCGAGGCACTGGGACAGACAATGGCACCATACGTTGGACAAAATATGGGAGCCGGCAAACCGAAGCGTATTGGCAAGGGACTTTTGGCAGCGTCTCTCATGGGTTTTGGCGTGTCTGCAGTGCTGCTTGTCATTGTTTTATTGTTTGGCAAGCCGATGACGTTATTATTTCTTAGTGCAAAGGAAGTGAAAGCCGTAAAATATGCGTATCAGTATATGATCGTAACAACAGCCGGATATTCTTTGCTTACTTTAGTGAATACAGTTCGTTTTACGATACAGGGAATGGGGTATTCGGCGATCGCTATATTGGCCGGGGTGTTTGAAATGGCGGCAAGAACCTTGGCAGGTACGCTTGTAGTAAGTATGATCGGGTTTATGGGTGTTTGTCTGGCAAATGATCTCGCATGGATTTTTGCAGATGCTTTCCTTATTCCGGTATTTTTTGTATTATATAGAAGAGCTAAGAAAAAATATCAATGATCTGCTTATATCATAAGAAGTAGACGGATGATCTGCTGCATCTGGATGAGAGAAGAATGTGTCAATGACAGGTGTATTAAGGGGAGGAGAGAAGGTTATGCTGATTAAATTATATTTACAGGAGGCTGTTCAAAGAGCGTTTCTTGTTGCGGTTGTTTATATCGTATTAAAAGGAATTTATTTGGCAATGATGAAAAAGGAAGTGTATGTCGGCAAAGAAATATTGTATTGTGTTACATTGACTTATATGGTTACTTTGTTGGGCTATACTATGCTGCCAAACATACATATGGGAATAGAATCCAGTGGGAAATTTTATTTTATTTGTGATAGGTGGGGAAATGGAAGGATCAATTTCATACCCTTCAAAACAATAGGTACATTTTTGTTTCAATCAGAAAATGCCAATGTATCTCATTGGAAGGATGTTTCAGACTTAAATCTGCTTGCCAATATCGGATTATTTGTCCCATATGGAGTAATAGCGTGGTTTTTTCCTTGGTATCAGAAATCACTCAAACGTATTACCGGTAGTGGCGTTTTGCTTTCTATAATTATAGAGATGGAACAAATCTTTATACAAAGAGGAACGGATATCGACGATGTCATACTAAATACGTTGGGTGTGTTGATCGGCGGGACAATTGCAATGCTGGGATCTAAATATGTGTGGCCATTATTCCGTAACAGATTATAACATATCTAATAAAATGTGGTTATAATAACGTAATAAAGAAAAAAGATCCGTTATACTTTTTATCGTAAATGATAAAAAACACTAGATAAAATGGGAATAGTGGCATGTTAACTGCTATTCTCATTGTTTAAAAACTGAGAAAAGATATTCTAAAGGAGATACGTTTATATCTATATGGTTCCGGTGATAACGGTCATTACTTCTGTACTAATTTTACATGAGAAACTGACCTTATTAGCCGAAATAGGAACGGTACTTACTTTGATAGGATTATTTCTGTCGGAGTATAAGCCGGAAAGAAATAGGACTAAAAATGGGTTTACAAAATGAAAAGTGCGTCAAATGGATTGCATATAAATGGGGTATTCTCTTGTCTTCACATAGAAAAAGTGACCGGTGCCGATAAAAAAATCTTGAAATCAACATAATCTGCGATATAATAAAACTGGTATGGTACTGTAAACAGAAATAATTATTTGTTGTATGCAAGGTTATGAAGGTATAGGAAAATTTATAAGGAGAACGAGGAGGAAAAATATGACAGAAAATCAATATCAGAGAGCAAACAGGATGGTACTGATCACGATTCTGATAGTATTTGGGTTTATTGCAGTAACAGTCTTAGCGGCATTAGGAGTTTCAAAGGGAGAACGGGCAGGCAGGATTATAATACAGTTTATCACAGCGTTGGTTGTTATGACTGCATCAATCGCAGCATACATAATGAAAAAGAAAACACATATATGTGAGGTTCTATTATCAGTAAATATAGCGATTGGATATGTTGTTGTTGTATTACTGAATTCTACGGATACCGTGTGGACATATGGAATTCCGATGATTATTTCCGTTATGGTTTATCTTAATAAAAGATTGATGTATTGTGCCAATGGTTTAGTTATATTAGCAAATGTTGTGCGATTAATAAGGGATTTTGACAGTAGCAATTCGGAACTGTTATCAAGCAGGATATTAGCTATCCTTGTAATCATTCTTGTGACGATCATATCGATCAATATAGCGAATCTATTGATTCAGTATTTTGGCGAGAAGGTATCCCAGATTGAGGAGGCGGCTGCAAAACAGAATGAAAGCAATACGAAAATGGTTGCTATTGCGGATAATATTTCTGACGAGTTTGAAAAAGCGATGACTATGCTGAATGAACTTGAGAAAAGTATAGATATCAGCCACAGCTCTATGGGGGATATCGCAGACAGCACGGAAAGTACGGCAGAGGCAATCCAGAGACAGGCGGTTATGTGTTCTGAGATTCAGGAAAACACGGATATGGCGGAAAAAGAAATTAATCAGATGATAAGTGCATCTGACAAGACAGATGAATCGGTAAATAACAGCAAGGTGGTTGTTGGTCAATTAAAAGAACAGGCACAGAATGTACAGGACGCAAGTAATATCATTGTTGATGTAATAAGTGGTCTTACAGAGAAGGTTAATGATGTACAGAATTTTGTTGGTGATATCGTTAATATATCCGCAAGGACAAATCTTCTTGCACTGAATGCGTCGATTGAGGCAGCCCGCGCAGGAGAAGCGGGAAAGGGGTTTGCGGTCGTTGCGGAGGAAATCCGTCAGCTTTCGGAACAGACCAAGAAGGCTTCTGAAAGTATTACAAATATCATACAGAAGCTGAACGAAGATACCCAAAAAGCGAACGAGAGTATCAATGAATCTGTGTTATCCGTTGATAAACAGAACGCACTTATTGATGAAACAGAAAAAACATTTGTTGAAGTAGGCAATACAATGGATGTGCTGATGTCAAGCATACATGTTGCAGAGCAGAGCATCAATAAAATACTTGATTCAACGTCAGTGATATCGGATAATATATCACATCTGTCGGCAACAGGAGAAGAGGTTGCGGCTGCATCTGCGGAGGGCATCAAGGTATCAGATTCCACGGTAGAGGGCATGAATGATTGTAAAATAATACTCAACAATATATATGAGCTTGCCAATGAATTAAAAGCTTCTGTTGAGACGAAGGATATTTATTAGAGAGAAAAAGTGCACAAGAAAAAGTACGGTGCATAACGGAAGGAACACATTTTATGGAACGGAAGCTATGATGTGTGCCATGATGACAATCATTTGTTGTGACGGATGAAGTGTATGAACATATGGTATATGCACCGAATAAGCATATTTGTATGGCTTCCCTTCCGGGAAGGAAAGATTGAAGGAAAAGTTGAGATTTTATATGAGGAACTTCATATGACTGTAGCGGAGATCGCGGAGAAATTAGTTATTTCAGAAGAGGAGGTGTAAAAAATTGTAGATGCCTCCAAGTAGTGTTTTATTAAAAATGTGGTTATAATAACGTAATAAAGAAAAAAGAATGGAGGAAAAAGCGATGAGTATGATCAAAAACATGGACAAGGCACAGGTAATGGTACTGAAAGAACAGGTGTCCTATCAGACAGGACAGGTAGTCAGCAAGACGCTTGCACAGAACGATGCGCTTAGTGTAACATTGTTTGCCTTTGATAAGGACGAAGAGATTAGTACCCATGAATCCGGTGGAGATGCGTTTGTAACCTGTTTGGATGGAGTTGGAGAAATTACGATTGATGGTGTGGAATATGAGCTGCACGAAGGAGAGTCGATCGTAATGCCCGCAAAACATCCACATGCGGTATACGGCAAAGAGCAGTTTAAGATGTTGTTAGTAGTGGTATTTTAGTATTGTCTCAAGAGGATGGCAAAGATTTAGACAAAATGCTCCCAAAAGATGGGAGCATTTTGTCTATTCCTGAAGATATTCTTCTAACGTAATTTTTTCACGCATGATCTTTTTGGCGGCTTTTTTGCCAACATAGCGAAAATGCCAAGACTCGTACATATAGCCGGTAACTTTTTCTTTATGCTTTGGATAACGGAGAATAAAGCCGTAATCGGCACAGTGTTTGCGCAGCCATTGATTTTCCGGGGTTTGTGCCTGCCCATTGTCAAGCTGCAGATGATCGGAAGCGGTGATATCCACGCACAGTCCGGTTTCGTGTTCGCTATAATCGGCAGGTGCAACACTTCGCAAAGCATCTTTTTTAGCGGAACGATAACTCATTCCGGCACGCTCATTTTTGCGGATTTCCTCGGAAAGGAGTATTGTTTGTTTTTGACGGGTACGATAACCGCTTACTACATTGATAGAATAATTAGGATTAGCGGCTTCACAGTCAAACCACATATCACGAAGATGCGGATATATCACTTTGGCAACCTGAATGCCATTTTTTAATGTTTTGAGTTGGACCGAGTAGTCCTTTGATAATGCATGATCTTTGTTCACTAAGATCAGAGTTTGCTTGTGGTTGAGATTTGTGTGGTATTTATGGCTGCGCGTGGCCTGCGGTTGATCTGTTCCCTGAAAATGATAAGCAGCGCCTTCCGTAGATCCGGCAGATGCGTGATCTTCCTTGATCACCAACAATATTCCTCCCCCTAAAATAGTAACCAGCACTAATAGTGCTGCAAATAATCCGATCAAATGACTTCTTTTATACCTCATCTTATAAATTCCTCCTTGCCTGATCCTGTTTTATATTCTTATTAAAACAAAAGATTGCATCCGATTTTGCAAGAAAAGGTATCTAAGTTGTATCATCACAAATTCGCAACGCAAGGGAGTTATCATCCCATCCCATTAACCATCGACCATCTGTGATGTACCATTAGAAGTCATAAAATCAGAATAAAAGTTACCGAAAGAGAATGTGAGATAATTCTCAATACCCGCATAGTTTTGAGAGGTTATGATGGTAACCGGGATATTGTATTTGTAAGATTTTATTGTAAAATAGTAGTGGGCTTCCTTATAGTCATCTTCACTGGAATACTGTGCGGAAACATCACGATTTATCGAAGCACCATAGTATTTTAGAAGACGCTTAGCGTAGCGGTCAATTTTTTCGGACAAAAGAGATTTTTTGCTTTCTCCCATAGGTGTTGCTTGATACCGCATTGGACTGTCGTTTCCTTGCAAAATGTGGGAGGCGGTCACGTGTCCCGTTAATGGGACTGCATTATACTGTGTCGAATCGGACTTTGTCAAAATCTCTTTTATAGGTATGTTTCCCATTGATACATAGTAGATTTTTTCCTGCTCTACATCAAAACGCAAAGAATAAGATTGCTTGTTAGATTCTTTCAAGAAAGAAAGTTCCCAAACACAGAAACTGTCCGTTTCTAAATAATTACGGATGGATAAATAAGTGGCGGATTGAAACATATTTTCCAGATCTTTCACCGTTAGATCGTCGGGAATAAGGTGAAAGGAGTAAAGTTTATGAAGTTGTTTTTGCAGTTTCTCAAAAAATGACTCATCATATTCTGTCAAAGTTTCTGCCTTTGCCGTTGTCAAAATTTCCGAGGCAGCGATCGTTTCGGATGAAAAAATAGCGAGACGCTCTTTGTAAGACAGATTGACTTTAGTGGGTGTAGTCTGAGTGGAATCGTGTGAAACCGTAATGGCATTGGTCGTTTTTTGGTCAGTCAGGTGATTCGTGATCTCAGGAATGATTTCTGCAGTAATAAAAAATGCAGCCACCAGTAAAAAGGTTAATACAATTCGTAACTGTTTTTTCATATGCTACTCCTTTCCGGTTTGCGGGATGGTAATAGTGATCGTTGTACCGATATGAAGTTCACTTTCGATATGCCACTGCGCATGATGAAGGCGCAGAATCTCATAACAAAGCGACATACCAAGCCCGGCTCCACCCTCTTTGCGGGAGCGGGATTTATCTACCATATAAAAAGGTTTTGTAATATTGTCGATTTCATCTGCGGGAATTCCCTTGCCGGTATCCTGTACGCTGATGCAGTAATAGTCATTGTCGGAATAACCAAGCACAGTGATCGTATCGCCAGACGAGGAAGCCTTTCTGGCGTTGTCGATCAGATTGATAAGCAGTGATAAGAGTAGATCTTTGTCGCCATATAGCGTTGCAGGAGCGAGATGCATTGATAACATCACGTCTTTGGCTGCAAGATTTTGTTTCATCATTGGAACGATTGCATCGGTAAGTTCTGACGATGAAACCGGTGCAAAGGTAAGCTCCTGCTGTTGCAAAACAAATAGATCTAACAGTTTGTATGACAAGGATTCCAAGCGTTTTCCCTGTGAAAAGATATAGTCTGCCGCCTGCCACTTTTCTTCCTGCGACAGATCCATCGTGCGTAATAACTCGGCATAGCCGATAATGGAAGTGAGCGGCGTTTTTAATTCGTGTGCAAACGCTGCCGTAAATGCTTCTTGATTTTTGGCGTGCATGGATATCTCATCAATTTTTTCCTGCAGACTATCAGCCATGCGATTAAAATCAGCCGCCAGAGTAGCAATTTCATCCTGTCCATGAACTTGGACACGACTATTCAGATCGCCATCTGCGAAACTGCGCGTGGAAGCCGAAAGGACACGCACGCGATATGTCAAAAAATATGACAAAGCCAGAGAAAGGATCATGCAGGACACCAATATGATAAACATGATATAGTGGTACATGCGAGTCATTTCCTGACGCTGCAAATAAATGTTATTGATATTTGTAACAGTTTCTACGTAATAACCTTTCAGATCGCTTGGTAATATCGTATAGCTTACGATACGTAAATAATACGTATCTTTACTTTTATATATTTTGCGTGCGGACTTGTTTTTCCCTGCTTTAGTAAAGAGAACATCGTTGTTCTGCGGTTTTCCGGAGGAGTAAACAACGTTTCGCCGGTCATCATATATTGTGAAAAAATCGGAATCCCCTCCAAAACTTACCGCAAAGGATGAACAGATCTCTTTCATGGCATTTTTGTGTTTAGTAAAATAATCCGCAGGCATAGAGCCGACAATATTGCCTAGAGACATGCGGACCATTTCGTTTTTGCTGTTGCCGGACTCAATCTCTCGATGATAGGAAGCTCGAAAGGACGCAGAAATCATCCAGGTTCCGCAAATACTAAAAGCAGTTGCGATCAAGATAAAAAAACTGATAAAAATTTTCCAATAAAATTTCATATTGTTTTATGCTCCCTCCATGTTGACATTAAACCGCTATCTGTCATTTTGATGATCGTTTTACACTTCCGCAATGTCAACTTCAAGTCGATACCCTACTTTATATACGGTTTTTATTTTATCTTCCCAGTGTAGTTTTTTGCGCAGCCGCTGTATATGGAGATCTACAGTGCGACCGTCACCCATATATTCATTCTGCCAAATGTTCTCATAAATAGTTTCACGATATAATGCGATATTTTTATTGCGCACTAAGAAGAGAAGCAGCTCAAACTCCTTGAGTGTCAGCATGATCTGCTTCCCTTGTTTGGTTACGGTACGTGATGGAACGTCGATGACAGTATCAAAAATCGTGATCCTCTCCTCACTTTTGTGATAACGTCTCAGAACGGTTTCTACACGTGCTAACAATTCCATCATTTCAAATGGTTTTGTAATGTAGTCATCCGCTCCTGCCCTCAAACCTTTCACTTTGTCATCTAACGTGCCCATCGCCGTAATAAAAATGACCGGCATTTCTGCCGTCTTGATATAGTCAAGCAATTCATAGCCGTCAATGCCCGGCAGCATGATATCCAGCAAAATGAGGTCGTAACTGTTTTCTGCAATCAGGTCTGCAGCAGTTTCGCCATCAAATGCCTGTTCACATATGTAACCGGTTTTGCAGAGACTCATACGAATCAGATTCGAAATAGCCTCTTCATCTTCTACAATCAATATTTTACTCATAGCTTTGTCCAATATCTGTCACGGTTATTATATACGGCCTGTCCCCTATCAGGCGTATTATGACCGGAAGTCCTCTCGTGTTTACACAGTTGTGTGTGAAAATTCTCATAACTTCAACACACGTTTACTATACCGACCATATGTATCTAAAATGTATCATAAATCTGACAAGTCATATGACCGGTGATTTCTTATTTGTTGTATTAGCATCTAGATAGCAGTATAACCTCTATAGGATTATACTGTCAAAAGGAAAGATGGCAAAGTCCCTTTCATAAATGATGAACACCCTAATCTTTTAAAAATAAAATTAGAAAATGGTGTAACATTTCGATGACTCATCTGTTATATTGGTAGATAGCACGAAAAATCGCCATCTGCAGCAACGTGCGAGATGAGGAAAGGAGGGGGAGCTTGACAAAGTGGATAAACAGCTTTTAGAAAAGTTGTACGATGCATATTATCAGGAAATATATTTGTATGTATATGCATTGTGCAAAAATCATGAGTGGGCAGCGGATCTGACGCAGGAAACATTTCTGAAAGCACTGCTTTCGCTGGATCAAAGTCATACCAACATGCGGGCATGGTTATATACGGTGGCGCGCAACCTGTATTATAATGAGGTGTCCAAAAACAGACGAGTCATGTATGTGGACGAGTATGAGAACGAAACGGAAGATAGGGCAAATATACCATTAGAAAATATTCTGTCGAAAGAAAGAAATCGCTTGTTGTATCATGCGATTGAGCATTTGCCGGAGCGGCAGCGAGAGATTGTTATGATGCAGTATTTTGGAGGCTTGGGACAAAAAGAAATTGCTAAGGTGCTTCACATGACACCGGAAAATGTAAGGGTGTCGGCACATCGTGCTAAGAAGCAGATGAAAAATTATATGGAGGGACAGGGTTATGAACTATAGGGAATTATTGCAAAAATATAAGGCAGGGGAATTGCCGGAAGAACAGCGCAAACAGGTACGCCAAGACATTGAGAAACAGGATGCGATCAGCGAGTATTTGTTTGATAATGAGGAGATGGAGTTTGAGGAACAGGTAGAACAGGACGGGGGTCAAACTACCGAAAGTACAGATGGAAGTGTGCCGAAAGACGGACAAAACGTCAATATTGTGGGTGCTGCAGTGCCAAAAGGCGGACAGGAGGCAGAGTTTACGAAGTTGATCAGGCGGGCAATACGCCGTACATTTATTAAGTATGGTGTTATTACCGGAGTGATCGTTATAGGAATTGTATGTTTCTTGGTGTTTGCACTTCCAAAGATCCAGGATGCCATGTATTATGATCCAAATAAAATTGTCGGCACAGAAGAGGGAAATAAAACCAATCAATTGTCCTTGGACATATCCGTGTATTCAGAGTTGTTTTTGCCGGAGAACTATCGCGATTCTGCGGCCGCAACAGGAAGCGGCTATGGCAATTATGACATCGTGATCAACCAGACGAGTTCTCACAATGGTATTTTTGAGTACGTGGGAGGAAGGATCACGAAAAATGATATGGTTTTGTATAATCCCAATATTGTACAAAAACCATTCTCAAATGTTTTTTATCCACCAAGCGAGATGACGACAGCCAGTGCGGCGACGCCGGAAGGGATTGCCGGAACGAAGAAAGAAGTATTTGATGAGCTGTCTAAGTTGGAGGATGAAAAAATGTACCATGCCTATGTCAGCTTGGATAAAGTATATTCATTTTCTGAATTCAAAGCATTGGCGGAAAAGAATGATCTTGAGCCGACCTGGTGCGCGATCAGTGTAAAAAATAAAGACCAAACGGAAAGCAAATATACAACGTACAATATAGGGAATATAGGATTTCGTATGTACACCAGTTGCAGCAGTCTTGCTTTTGACCAAAAAAAATATCCGCTGCTGACGGCATTTTCACTTGCTGAGCAGGAATCCGCCAAGAAAAATGTTTTGGAGGAAAAAGATGTTACCAAACACATGACAAGTATGTTACAATATTTGCAAGATAACGATGACATTGTGAAAATGATCGAGAACGATCAGGGCACTGGGAAAACGGATTATGCTTCAGTGATTGATAGTATTCAGAAAGATGGTTTGCATATTTATGGATATTACGTGGAAGATATCGGTAAGGAACTGAAGAAGTTAAAAGATATTGGCAATGTATCATATGTGTACACGACCGAAATGATATAATGAGCCTCAGTGCGCAATTATTAGAATATAAAGAGGTTGACTATGGAAAAAAGAGCACAGGGAATGTCATTACAGCAGAGAAAAGACGATTTGCCGGAGATATTGCGACGTTTTGAACAGGAAAATATGCAGAAAGTGGCAGCAGAGAAGTATCGCTGCCATTTCCATCTTATGGCACCGGTAGGATGGTTAAACGATCCTAATGGTCTGTCCTATTTTGGGGACAGGTATCATGTGTTTTTTCAATATTCTCCGTTTGCCGTGAATGGCGGAATGAAACTGTGGGGACATTATACAAGCAAGGATTTAGTGCAGTATAAATATGAGGGAGCACCATTTTTGCCGGATGAAACCTATGATAAAGATGGTGTATTTTCCGGTTCAGCCATTGTATGGAAGGACAAGATGTATTTGTTTTATACCGGAAATGTGGAGGAAGAGGGAGATCATGATTATATCCATTCCGGCCGTGGAGCGAATGTGATCCGCGTGATATCTGAGGATGGGGAACACTTCTCTGCCAAACAATGTATTTTGACGAATGCGGATTATCCGGCAGAATGTACGAATCAGGTTCGCGATCCAAAGTTGTTTCAGATGACTGACGGTACATTTCGAATGGTGTTAGGGGCATGGCTGCAGGATGATAAGGGAGCGGTGTTGCTTTATTCGTCAACAGATTTGGAGCATTTTAACTTTGAGCAGCTCTACACAACAGAAAAAGCTTTCGGATATATGTGGGAGTGCCCGGATATCTTTGCGTTGGATGGGCATCGCATTCTTGCAGTGTGCCCACAGGGGGTTCCTTCCGAGGCGGAGCAATATCAGAATATTTATCAGTCCGGGTATTTTATCGAAACAGAAGAGACCCGGACTGTGGACGCGTCATTTAAGGGAACAAAAGAGACCCGGACTGTGGACGCGTCATTTATAGAGTGGGACATGGGATTTGATTTTTATGCGCCACAGACATTCGAAACACCAGCTGGAAGAAGAATATTGATTGGCTGGGCGGGCGTCCCAGATGCAGAATATAGCAGCAATCCTACGAATGAAGGGTGGCAGCATAGTCTGACAGTGCCGCGCGAGCTTCGCTATCATAATGGGAAAATTTATCAATTACCTATCCGTGAATTGGGACAGCTAAGGAAAAAAGAAATTTTGCCGGAAAAGGAATCATATGTACTGGATAATGGTTGCGGAGAGCTGATCTTTGACGGAATCGCCGCTTCATCATCGGCTGCTATTTGTGTGCAGATCGGCACCGGATGCTCGTTATCCTATGAGAAAGGGCTTGTTACATTACAGTTTACTGATGATAGTGGTGCCGGGCGTGGTAAACGCGTGGCGAGGTGCGAGGCAGTTCATAAAATCCAGATTTTAATGGATGTTTCTATTTTAGAGATTTATATCAATGATGGTGAGATTGTGATGACCAGCCGTATCTTTTTTCCGGAGAAAGATGCAACGGTACGATTTTTGGGACAGGCTGAAATGATTCAGGCATGGCAGCTGTGATGATCGGATTTCTGCTCGGTTTTCAGCAGACGTGGGAGATTCCGCAGAGGAGATACGTTGAAAATTTGGGAGAGATGTATTACACTGGAAATGTGTGCGATAGTGCATACTTCGCAACATAAAATTATATAGAAATGGAGATTAATATGAGTATTCGAATTGGAATTTTAGGCTATGGTAATCTGGGACGTGGTGTAGAGTGTGCAATCCGTCAGAATGATGACATGGAGCTGGTTGCTGTTTTTACACGAAGAGACCCATCGCAGGTATCTATTTTGACCGATAGCGCAACTGTTTGTAAGGTTGATGAGATAACGGATTGGAAAGACAAAATTGACGTGATGATTTTGTGTGGTGGAAGTGCTACTGATCTGCCGGAGCAGACGCCGAAGTATGCACAGTATTTTAATGTGATTGACAGCTTTGATACACATGCGCGTATTCCAGAGCATTTCGCTGACGTGGACAAGACAGCAGCGGATAGCAAACATGTTGCTGTGATTTCAGTTGGCTGGGATCCGGGAATGTTTTCGCTGAATCGCTTGTATGGAAATGCAATTCTTACAGAGGGTAAAGACTATACGTTTTGGGGCAAGGGTGTCAGCCAGGGACATTCTGATGCGATTCGCCGTATTGATGGCGTTAAAGATGCAAAGCAGTATACGATCCCGGTAGAAAGTGCATTAGAGGCAGTTCGTGCCGGGGAAAATCCTGAGCTTACAACGAGACAGAAACATACCCGAGAGTGTTTTGTAGTATTAGAAGATGGTGCAGATGCTGCGAAAGTTGAGCAGGAGATTAAGACAATGCCGAACTATTTCGCAGATTATGATACAACAGTGCACTTTATTAGCGAGGAAGAATTAAAGAAAAATCATAGTGGTATTCCTCATGGCGGTTTTGTATTGCGCAGTGGTGTGACCGGCTGGAATAAAGAAAATAAGCATCTCATTGAGTATAGCTTAAAATTAGATTCCAATCCGGAATTTACATCTAGTGTACTTGTTGCTTATGCTAGAGCTGCTTATCGCATGGCAGAGCAGGGACAGTTTGGCTGCAAGACAGTATTTGATATTCCACCGGCATACTTAAGCAGTATGAGTGGGGAAGAATTACGTGCGAAAATGCTGTAATTGTATAACAGATGCGAGTTGTTGGATTAGATACGCCGTGATAGATTGGGACAAGACGAGTCACCAATTGAATTATGATTCGTCGTGATTCGATGAGTCGTAGATGGAAATGTGAATTGTGGGACTGTACCAGTTGCAATTTTATTTCAAATGTGATATTATCAGACTTGCGCTGTGAAAAAGCGGGCGCAGGTCTGTTTTGCAATGTGTTATTGTTAGGAAACAGAGCAAAATTAATATGCGGATATGGCGGAATTGGCAGACGCGCTAGATTTAGGTTCTAGTGTCAACAGACGTGCAGGTTCAACTCCTGTTATCCGCACGATATAAAAAGAGCTCTTGGGACATACAGTCCCAAGGGCTCTTTTTCGTCGCGCAGACGGAGAGTGGAACCAGAGGTTCCATCTCCGCTCCGCTCCGGTCGGTGCTTAACAGACGTCCGCAGGACGTCTAGCACCCTGTTATCCGCATTACTAAAACAAGTTTCATGGAAGAATGATTCCATGAGACTTGTTTTTTATATTCTAGAAGACTGTTTACCTCATTTGATATAAAAATCTACCCTGCGAGCCCGAAACGCTGGGGCAGGGTAGAGAAATCAAGACAAAGATAGTTGAGAAATCTACCCTGCGGGCCCGAAATGTCGGAGCAGGGTAGATGTATAACATTTTAGATCCTTGCAGTAAGATATTTTTCGGCACTGATTGCTGCATTGGCGCCATCTGCCGCGGCTGTTATAATCTGTCGATTTTCTTTGCTGCGTACATCGCCTGCTGCAAAAAAATTGTCCAGGGATGTGCGTCCGTTTTCGTCAGCAACAATATATCCCTGTTCGTTTAATGGTACAATGCCTTGCAGTATATCTGTTGCGGGCTGTCTGCCAACGGCAACAAAAACGCCAGATACCGGAATATCAGATGTTTTAGAAAGTGTCTCGTTCGGAATATCAGATGTTTTGTGAAGTGTCTCGTTTGGAATAATAGAATTATTTGTTTCGACCTGCACAGCGAATACCCCCATTGCCTCTTCACCGATGATCTTTGTTACTTTTGCAGGGGTGATAATGTGGACATTTTTTTTGCTTTTCAAGTTGGTCAGCGATTCTGTATTTGCACGGAATGAGTTTTGGCGATGAATTAAATAGACTTTGTGACAGAGATCGGATAAATATAATGCGTCGCCGACTGCTGTGTTGCCACCACCAATTACCGCCACATCTTTTCCTTTATAAAAAGTGCCATCACAGGTGGCACAGTACGAAACGCCTTTTCCGATAAGAGCTTCCTCGCCAAAAACATTTAAATGGCGATGGGAGGCACCTGCCGCATAGATCACGGTTTTACTTTGGATGCAGGATCCATCTTTGGAATATATTTTCCAGCATGCATCAGTTCGTTCTAACTTTATTGCTTCGCTTTCCTGAAATCTTACGCCGCATGCTTCTGCGTGTGTACGAAATTGCATTCCCAGTTCGAAACCGCGTATGGACGAAAATCCTAAATAATTATTAATGCAGTCAGCTTCTGCAATCTGTCCAACTCCGTGAGAAATTTTTTCGATAACAAGAATGTCTAAACCGGACCGCGAACCGTATATGGCTGCAGATAGCCCCGCCGGACCACTGCCAATAATTACTATATCTAACATAATTTGCCTCTCTATCACTTTCTTATATATTTTGCACAAAAAAGCCTTTATTTTAGCCATCTGTACAATGGTTAATTAAGTTACAAACAATAATAAACTCCTTACATAATCAATGTTTTGTCGAAATTATGAGCTTCTTTATTTTGCATAAGAATAGCGCAAACAAAACGGAATTTCCAAAACCGGTATTTTTCAAGATTCCCATAATCTCAAGAATAGTATTTCAAATCAAAATTAATTTATTCAAACCTCCCATACCTCATTATCTCACACGACCACATATTGCTTATTATGTCAAAAAACTAATAGCTATTTTGCAGCCAACAAGGTAAATTATCCTGCCATCAAAAAAACTAAAGCAATTACTGCAGAACGCAGAGTTTTCATGTGATTTCCTATTTTGTTAAGTCTCTGATGAATACATGCCTGAAGGATTGTCTGAGATGTCCCGGTTTAGCAAGGTATCATCCATTTTTGGACGGGACGCTTTCGCTACGATGCGCTACGTCACGTTACTTAATGTCTCTGAAATACGAGACATAAGTAACGACGAGCGCAAAGTCCCTTTCAAAAATGATGAATACCTTGCTTCCGGGACTTCGAGTTTCCGAAAGGCATGTAAATCAACGATCAGAGACAACAAAATTTAGAAATCACCGTGAAAAAGAGCAAAACCAGCGTTTTGCTCTACAAGAATTGCTAAAGCAATTCTTGGCGATGTCACGCTACATAACAGCAATTTCCTATCAACTGAAAACTAATTGCGGCAAAGCAATTGCTATAGTTTCTTGATGGCAGGATTCACTATATAGCGGCTGCAAAATATAATTAGACCATCGACATAATAAGCAATATGTGGTTCTTACAGTAACTTCCGATATGGGAAGTTTTAGCAATTTATACGCTGAGTGATCCATGGTTGATATTTGTTACTATAACAGCAGATTTTGAAAAGAAGAATGACAGGGGCTTGTTACACTAGAACTGTACTTATAATTTTTGTTTAGAAATGGAGGATAACAATGAAAAGAAAAATTATGTCAATGGGAGTAGCATTATCAATTTGCATGCGTGCATTATTTGGGACAGGATGTAGCAATCCGGATGTGAATAATGCGATCAATGGGGCGGCTTCGTATACGTCAACACAGGGAGAAGTATACAATTTTGCGACCAAGTTGGTAAAGGAACAATTGGATGCACCATCTACGGCAATTTTCCCAACATTTGAGAGTTCGTATGTAACGAAGATGGACGGGGATGATGAATTTGATGAGTGCTATAAAGTGCAATCTTCTGTAGAATGTGAAAATGCTCTTGGTGGACGTGGAACAATGAATTTCACAGTTCTTGTGGAAATCAAGAAATCCGAAGGGAAAATGTACGGACAGGTGAGAGAATTAAACTAAAGTGGATGTTGATCAGGCTGGGAGTAGTTAAATCTCTACCCTGCCAGCCGAAAACGTGAAGCCAGAGCAGAGAAATCAGGATCTGGCCAGCCGAAATCTCTACCCTGCCAGCCAAAAACGTAGAGCCGGGGCAGAGAAATCAGGATCTGGCCAGCCGAAATCTCTACCCTGCCAGCTAGAAAAATCGCATCAGGATAGAGAAATTAAGTGTTAGTCGGTCATTACATTTTAATACATTTGTGCTACAATATAATCTGAGCAACAATTAGGAAAGAAAAGACAGCATATGAGGAAAGGAACGCAACAATAAAAAGAATCAGATGGAATAAAGCACTATGTATACTCCTGTGTGCCACATTGGTATGTAGTGAGGGGGTTACCGGACAGGCGGCGGTGAGTAAAAACTCACAATGTACAGTGCCAACGAAAGCATTTGTCAAGGCATCAGCGGACACCGAAGAACCATCTGCTGATTCGACAGAGACACCGGCGGCAACAAGAGAGCCATCTTCGGAGCCGGTAGAGACGTCAATACCAACCGTGGAGCCGATAGAGACGCCAATACCAACCGTGGAGCCGGAACCAACAGAGACGCCAATACCAACACTGGAGCCAGAACCGACAGAAACTCCTGCAGTTCCGATAGAACGGCCGGGAAAGGTCAGCAACATTAAGATCTGTTACGGGAAAAACAATAGCCGTCTCGTGATCACTTGGAATGAAGCGAAAAATGTAGAAAAGTATTTGATATATCGTCAGATGAACAACAAGGCGTTCCGGTATGTAGGTACGACGAAGAATTGCCGTTTTGACGACAAGCGAATTAAAGCAAATAAGAAATACAGATATAAAATTGTTTCTTATCAGTCAGAAGCGATCAATAAAGAAAATAGTAAGCTCAGCAGGTGGTTTTCTACCAAAACGATTGTCAACACAAAACATCAGCGCTACAGCTATAGCGAGATGAGTCGGGATATTCATCAGCTCAAAGCCGCCTATGGTGATCGTGTACATTATCAAGTGATTGGAAAATCGGTCGACGGAAGGAATTTATATGATGTGATCATCGGCAATCCGAATGCCAAGAAAACCTTGCTTGTTGTATCGAATCTTCATGCACGAGAATATATGACGGCACAGCTTTGCATGGCACAGATTGAATATTATCTTAAAAATTATTACCGTTCTATTTCGGGAACAGTACCCGTCAATGTTTTTGAAAAAATTGCCGTTCATTATGTACCAATGGCAAATCCAGATGGTGTAACGATATCACAATATGGAATTAGAGCGATACATAAGGCATCCTTGCGTAAAACCCTGCGAAAAATGCCGGGGGCAAACCGTCATCGGTTATGGAAAGCAAATGCCAGAGGCGTTGATTTGAATCGTAACTATCCGGTATCCTATCGTGCAAGATATCAGAAACGTGGAAGTGAGGGATACACCGGCACTCATGCAGCAAGTGAACCAGAGACAAAGGCAATCCTATCTTTGCTTCGTAAAATCAGGAAGACATCGAAGTTAAAGGGTGTGGTAAATTATCATGCAATGGGTTCGATCGCATTTGGCGGCTGTTCAAAACGGGGGAACGTCAGAAAGGTGACCACTGCGATGTATCGTCGCGCTGTCGCATTGACGCGATACGGTTCTTCAGCAGGATATAATACCGGCAAGCCGAGTATAGGAAACTTTCGGGAATATGTGGTGTATAAGAAGAAAATACCTTCGATTACATTAGAAATTGGAGTGCGTGGCTGTCCGTTACCAAGCAGTCAGTTCCCTTCTGTTTGGCGAAGAAATTATCGTTTGGTATTAGAGGAAGCCAAACTACTTCGTTCAAAATAACCAGAACACTTGAGTTTTCGAGGATAAGAAGAATAAACAGAAGAAACGCCTGTTCCGGCAATGCTGGTTCAGGCGTTCTTTGTTTATGGAATGGGAAATTGCTGTTATGTAGTGTGACATCATCGCAAAGCGCTGGCTTTGCTTTTTTGGTTGATAGGAAATTGTTGTTATGTAGTGTAACATCATCGCAAAGTGCTGGCTTTGCTTTTTTTGTTGATAGGAAATTGCTGTTATGTAGTGTGATATCATCGCAAAGTGCTGGCTTTGCTTTTGTTTATTTATTCTTCTTGCGGAATTCTGCCGGACTTTCTTTTACATACTTCTTAAATTTTGTATGGAAATAATCCACGTTGCGATATCCGACTTTCTCAGCAATCTCATACACTTTAAGTTCGGTGTTGATCAAGAGATCTTTGGAATGATTTATGCGTACTTTGTCGATAAATACATTAAACCCTTCGCCGACCTTTTTGTTGAAAATCTTGCCGAGATAAGAACTATTGTACCCAAACAATGGAGCGATATTTTCCAGTTTAATATTGTCCATATAATTATGCTCGATGTAATGAATAATATCATCCATTACACTATCACTTGACGGATTGCCAATAGCACGCATGATCAATTCAAATTGTTCCGTAAAATACAAAATAATCTCATACAAATAATACCGACTTCCGACAAAGGCGATAATGTCGCCATTGCCAGGAAATGGAATATCTGCATTGTGATAGAGATGCGACAGCTTTTCCTTGATCGTCAGATACAGATCGGTCAAAAATAATTTAATCTCTTGAATATCTTCAGCAGAGTTGTATAAATTATTTTCGAGATCGTGCAGCGTTTCAGCAACCTGATTACGCTTTGCGGCCTGAATATATCCGATCAATTGCTTACAGTAATTTTGCAAAACATCTTGGTTGATCTCAAAAGGTTTACGAGATTCCAACTGTGGCAATTGTTTGTAGCCGATCGTGTGCTGCTTATGTTCGCAGAAAAAGCGGCGCTGTAGTAATCGAAGTGCTTCTTCATAGGAAGTGTGAATGTCCTTTGGAGAAGTGACAGTGCGTCCATAGGTGATAAAAAGGGAGTCGAGTGGCGAGTTAGTCTGTGGCTTCTGCTCGCGTTCATAACGCTCCAAAAAATCTTGGAACTTTTGTAATATGAAAGTTCCCTTTAATAACAGGACTTCATTGCCATCAATCGTGATCGCTTCATAGGAATTGTTATCTTCATTCGTAACCATAAGCAGATCTGAAAAACGATAGGTGATCCGCTCTGCATTGTGGCTGTATTTTTCATATATGATCACCTGATAGCAATCTGCTTTTGGATAGTAATCAAAGTCATCAGGTGCAGTCGGGATATCCTGACCGGTCAAAATATCATGCAAGATCATATCGTGTGCCTTGCGTTTGTATTCCAAGAACATTTCTTGCTGATGTTTACTTGTATCAAGCTGCAGTGCAATATTTTTGACGGTTTCCAATAAAGCATCTTCATCAATCGGTTTTGTTAAATAATAATCTACGCCATAGTGAATAGCTGCCTGCGTATATTCAAAATCCGTAAATCCGCTTAAAATGATGAATTTACCGGTAAAACCCTGTTCTTTCGCACGCCGCACGATTTCAGTGCCAAGAATCTGTGGCATTCGAATGTCTAACAAGACCAAATCCGGATTATTTTTTATAATAAAATCCAAAGCATCGGCGCCATTTGCGGCTTCGCCAATAATTTGAAATCCTAGTTCTTCCCAATCCAATATACAACGTAAACCTTGACGGATAATTAATTCGTCATCTGCAATAAAAGTGGTATACATACTTCACAAATCCCCATTTCCGTATACTATAGGCAGCTATTTCTAACTGCTGTTCTATCTATATAAGTGTTTTCATAATATAAAATGAAAACAGGATCTCTTGTATTATACTGAATTTTGTGTTGATTGGCAAATTCAGATGGAGGAGAAGAGTGATCATTCAATATATTTCCAATTTGACGATACCGCTATTACTATTTTATGTATTGGGATATGGGTTGTTTTGCAAGGTGGATATTTTCGATGCCTTTGTCGATGGTGTCAAAGATGGTTTCCGTGTTGTGGCCGGGGTACTGCCTACGTTGATCGGGTTGATGATCGCTATTGGAATACTGCGCGCATCGGGAATCTTAGAGGGGATTGCATCGGTTGCAGCACCATGGACGGAAAAAGTGTTTTTACCGGCAGCATTATTGCCGCTTTCGCTGATCAAAATGATCTCGTCCTCCGCAGCAACCGGACTTTTGCTAGACATTTATAAAGAATTTGGAACGGACTCGACCGAGGGTTTTATGGCATCATTATTTATGTGCTGCTCGGAAACGATTTTTTATACAATATCGGTATATTTTATGGCAACCGGGGATAAAGACCATAAACCGGTCACCGGAATGCGGTGGACATTGGCAGGAGCACTGCTTTGCACGGTTGCCGGGATGGCAGCAAGTATCGTACTTACTCGCATTTTGCTGTAGCAATTCTTGCAGAGCAAAATGCTGGTTTTGCACTTTTTGGATAACAGAAAATTGCTGTTGTGTAGCGTGACATCACCAAGAATTGTTCTTTTTGTCCTAATGCCGATTTTATGTTATACTTATGCGCAAATAGAAAGAAGGGACGTAGAACATGGAATGTGATACTTGCGCTAACTTTATGTACGACGAGGAGTTGGAAGAATATATATGCGATGTTAATATGGATGAAGATGATCTGGTACGTTTTTTGTCGGACAAGCGTGCGAAATGCCCCTATTACCGCAATGGAGATGAATATCAAGTTGTCCGCAAGCAAATGTAAGAAAGGTCGGTGTGAACTATGGAAACAGCATTATTAGATACCATTCCGGTGAATTCGAATGCAACACCGGAGGCACGTGAATTATTACAATATCTTGCTCGCTGCAGTGGGACAAGCATTTTGACCGGGCAGCATACACAAACCAATCCGATGGAGGAATATCAGTATATCCATGAGGTTACAGGGCATTATCCTAAAGTCGTTGGGTTTGAGATGTTGTCGTATTCGGGAAATATTAATTGGGAAGATGCTTCGGAAGCATGCCTGACGGAGGTTCGGGAGAATCAGCATACGATGGAGACGGCACTTGCGCTTGCCACACAAAAAGACGTGATCCTCACGATCTGCTTTCACTGGTTTTCACCGATGGGAGGCAGAGACAAAGCGTTTTATACAGAGCATACGGACTTTGATCCGACGAAGATTTTGCAGGAAGGCTCTGCCGAGGAGGCAGCGTTTTATCGTGACCTAAAGAGCATTGGTGAAGAACTGCGGAAGTTTGCGGAGGCAGGAATCCCGATCTTGTGGCGTCCGTTTCATGAAGTAGAAGGCACTTGGTTCTGGTGGGGATCCAAAGGCGGCGAAGTAGCAGCAAAGTTATATCGCAAAATGTATCATTATTTTGTGGATGAACTCGCTTTGAACAACCTTTTGTGGGTGTGGAGTGCACCGACGAAAGAGGCGTATCCGGGAGATGAGTATGTAGATGTGATAGGATGGGATATTTATCTGCCGGAGAAAAAAGCAACGGATTACTCCTCTTATTATGAAGAACTTCGCGCGAACACGACAACACATAAAGTGGCCGCGCTGACAGAAGTGGGATACGATCCGGATGTTGCTTTGCTGGCAAGATCACATGTACCGTGGGCGTATTATATGACTTGGTCCAAAGAATTTTGCTTAGGCGAGCAGTATAATACGAAGGAAGAGCTGCGAGCACTTTACGGCAGCGAGTATGCCATTAAGAACTGATGGCAATTTCATAAAAACACATTGAGAATATTTCGCAAGTATGCTAGACTAATCAGCGTATATTGTACATTTGAAAGGAAGGTATGGTAATTACGATGAGAGAACGCATTGAGCAACTGAAGAAAGAAAAAGATATTGTGATTTTGGCACATTATTATGTAGATGGAGAGGTTCAGGAGATTGCAGACTTAGTCGGTGATTCCTACTTTCTAGCTAAGAAAGCCACAGAAGTGAGCCAGCAAAACATTTTATTTTGCGGTGTCTCTTTTATGGGAGAGAGTGCTAAGATCTTAAATCCGGGTAAGCGTGTCATTATGGCGGATGAGTTTGCAGATTGTCCAATGGCGCATATGGTGGACATTGCCAAAATCCAGCAGGTGCGTGAACAGTATCCGGATGTGGCAGTTGTCTGTTATGTCAATTCGACGGCAGAGATCAAGGCATATTCGGACGTATGTGTAACATCCTCTAATGCACTTCGCGTAGTGCAGTCTCTTCCTAATAAACATATATTCTTTATCCCGGATAACAATTTGGGCCGTTACATTTCGACATTAGTGCCGGAAAAAGAATTTATTTTTAACGATGGTTTTTGCCATGTGCATACGAGTATCCATCGTGAAAATGTGGAAGAAGCCAAAAAACTGCATCCAAATGCACCGGTTCTGACACATCCGGAGTGTACGGCAGATGTGCTGGAAATCTCAGACTTTATCGGTAGTACCTCTGAGATATTAGACTATGCGACGAAATCAGATGCCAAAGAATTTATTATTTGTACGGAGATGGGAATTTTCTTTGAGTTAGAGCAGAAAAACCCGGATAAACGTTTTTATTCTGTCGGACATCGCCAGTTTTGTCCAAATATGAAGAAAATCACATTAGAGAAAGTGGTTCGTGCAATGGAAGAGATGGAACCGGAAGTGACTATGGATGAGGAACTTCGTGTAAAAGCGAATGCACCACTTGTCAAAATGTTGGAACTTGCTAAATAGTATAACGCAGCAGGAATAAGCGTTAAGTGAGGAATTAAGTTGAAAGAGACAGTTGTAGTAGGAATGTCAGGCGGGGTCGATTCGTCGGTAGCCGCCTATTTATTAAAAGAACAGGGTTACAACGTGATTGGTGTGACAATGCAGATATGGCAGGATGAGGATGTCTGTACATTAGAACATGAGGGCGGATGCTGCGGATTGAGTGCGGTTGATGATGCCAGACGCGTTGCAGATGTGCTGGAGATTCCTTATTATGTCATGAACTTTAAGCAGGAATTTCAAACCAACGTGATCGATTATTTTGTGCGTGAATATCAGGCAGGACGTACACCGAACCCCTGTATTGCATGTAACCGCTATGTGAAGTGGGAGTCGTTATTGCAGCGAAGTATAGAGATCGGAGCAGATTATATCGCGACAGGACATTACGCACGTATCAAGCAGTTACCGAATGGACGCTATGCGATCGCTAATTCGGTGACAGCGCGCAAAGATCAGACCTATGCGTTATACAACCTGACGCAGGAACAGCTTCGCAGAACACTGATGCCGGTCGGTGAATATGAAAAAGAACGGGTGCGTCAGATCGCAGAGGAAGTGGGGCTGCCAGTAGCTCACAAGCCGGATAGCATGGAAATATGTTTTGTACCGGATGGTGATTATGCTTCCTATATCGAGCAGGCAACAGGGAAACCATCGGTTCCCGGTAACTTTGTGGATGTAGGTGGACATATTTTGGGACAGCATAAAGGAATTATTCATTATACAGTAGGACAACGCAAGGGGTTGGGACTCGCACTCGGATATCCTGCCTTTGTAGTGCAGATTCGTCCAGAGACAAATGAAGTTGTGATCGGCAGCTTGGAACATAATTTGTCGCATCACGTATACGCACGTGAAATGAATTTTATGGGCGAGGAAATGTTTGACGAAAATGCAGTGTATCAGGGAAAGATTCGCTATAACCATGCCGGAGCAGCATGCCATATTGTGCGTAGGGCTGATGATCTTTACGAATGTATTTTTGAGGAGCCGCAGCGTGGAGTAACGCCGGGACAGGCACTTGTCCTTTATCGGGATGGTATTGTAGCCGGTGGCGGTACGATCTGCAGACCGGAGACAGAGTGAGCATTGCAGTACGCAGTGATGTGATCTGCAGAATAAAAGCAGAATAGAACTTTGTGATAGGATGGAACAGTGCGGCGGGGCTGCAGTGTTCCATGTTTGCTTTATAATTATATATTCAAACTTTGCACATCAAAAGCTGCTGTCGGGTCACATATTGCTTATTATGTCAGCAATAACTATGATATTTTGCAGCCGACAAACTAACTTATTCTGCCGTCAGAGAACTAAGATAATTGCCGCAGAACGCTGAGTTTTTACGTGATTTCTTATTTTGTTAAGTCTCTGATGAATACATGCCTGAAGGAGTGTCTGAGATGTCCCGGTTTAGCAAGGTATCATCCATTTTTGACGGGACGCTTTCGCTACGATGCGCTACGTCACGTTACTTAATGTCTCTGAAGTACGAGACATAAGTAACGACGAGCGCAAAGTCCCTTTCAAAAATGATGAATACCTTGCTTCCGGGACGGTTAAGTTTACGTAAGGCATGTAAATCAATCATCAGAGACAACAAAATCTAGAAATCACTAAAAACGAAAATGCGGCAAGGCAATTACTATAGTTCTCTGACGGCAGAAATCACTATGTAGTGGCTGCAAAATACTTAGTATTCTTTGACATAATAAGCAATATGTGACAGCATGACAATTTTTGATGTGCAAAGTTTGGGTTATTTATATAGAAGAAAGGATTCATATGAATACAATAGAATTGATCGATCGTTTGGAGCAGGAAAAGTCCTTGCAAAAAGAGGAGTGGATCACTCTGGTTGAGAGTGCAAGTGAAGAAAACCGTGAATATGCGGCGCATAAGGCGCGGACACTCGCAGACCGATATTATGGGAAAGAAATATTTGTACGTGGTTTGATCGAATTTACAAATTATTGTAAAAACGATTGTTATTATTGCGGCATTCGATGCAGCAACAAAAAGGCGAATCGCTATCGTTTATCTGAGGAAGATATTTTAGCGTGCTGCGCAGAGGGAGATCGCCTGGGCTTTCGGACGTTTGTGCTGCAAGGCGGAGAAGATCCATATTACACAGATGACAAGATTGTGGATATTGTCCGGGAAATTAAACGGCGCTACCCGGAGCATGCGGTCACTTTGTCGATTGGAGAGCGGGAACGGGAAAGCTATGAGCGTTTTTTTGCGGCGGGAGCAGACCGTTATCTATTGCGTCATGAAACTGCCAATGATACGCATTATCGTAAATTGCATCCGGAGAGCATGTCGTTATCGCATCGAAAACAGTGTCTTCGTGATCTAAAGGAAATTGGCTATCAGACGGGGTGCGGATTTATGGTAGGCAGTCCCGGACAGACAGCGGCAGATCTGGCAGAAGATTTCTTGTTTATCCATGAACTACATCCGGAGATGATAGGGATCGGCCCGTTTATACCGCATCAAGACACGCCGTTTGCGAATGAAACACAGGGAACTTTGGAACAGACATTATATTTGCTCAGTTTGCTGCGTATTATGCAGCCAGATGTATTGCTTCCAGCGACAACAGCGTTGGCGACCATTCATCCACGGGGACGTGAACTTGGTATTTTGGCAGGAGCTAATGTTCTTATGCCAAATTTGTCTCCGGTGGCAGTGCGTGCAAAGTATTCCTTATATGATGGAAAAGTATGCACCGGAGACGAGGCAGCCGAATGCCGTAATTGTTTGGAGCGGCGTGTAGAAAGCGTTGGGTATCATACAGTCGTTGCGCGGGGCGATAATATCTCCATACTGCGGTAGCAGTATGGAGATATGGCAACTTTGTGCCGTAGGCACAAAGTTTGCGAGTGGGAGAATAAATGAATGATAACTGCGGTAGCAGTATGGAGATATGGCAACTTTGTGCCGTAGGCACAAAGTTTGCGAGTGGGAGAATAAATGGATGATAACTGCGGTAGCAGTATGGAGATATTGCGCCCTAATCTTTGAAAAAATAAAAAAAGTATATAAACCCTATTGACATACTAGGAATATAGTAGTATACTCAGTTCATCACTTGAAACAGACAGTGCAAGACGCCTCATATTATGCGGTGTCAGAGAACATGTGAAATTAGTACAGAAAAGGAGTTTGAAATATGGCAAAGTTAAAGAGAGAAGACAGAAATTTGAAGTTTGAGACATTACAGTTGCATGTTGGTCAGGAGCAGGCTGACCCGGTTACGGATGCAAGAGCCGTACCGATTTATCAGACATCTTCCTATGTATTTCACAATAGTGATCATGCAGAGGCTCGTTTTGGCCTGAGTGATGCAGGTAACATTTATGGACGTTTAACAAATCCGACAGCAGATATTTTTGAGCAGAGAATTGCAGCACTGGAAGGTGGTGTCGCAGCACTTGCAGTAGCATCCGGTGCAGCAGCAATTTCTTATACATTGAAGACATTGGCGCAGAATGGTGACCACATTGTATCAGCAAGTAATATTTATGGTGGTACATACAATTATCTGGAACATACACTTCCTCAGGATGGCGTGCAGACTACATTTGTAGATATTGCAAATTTTGATGAGGTTGAGGCAGCAATTCAGGACAACACCAAAGCGGTTTTCATTGAGACATTAGGAAATCCAAATTCAGATGTTGTTGATATTGAGGGCATTGCAAAGATTGCACATGCACACAAGATTCCACTTGTCATTGATAATACATTTGGAACACCATATCTGATCCGTCCGATTGAGTATGGTGCAGACATTGTTGTACATTCTGCAACAAAATTTATTGGTGGACATGGAACTACGATTGGTGGTGTCATTGTTGATAGCGGTAAGTTTGACTGGGAAGCATCCGGCAAATTTGCATCTTTGACAGAGCCAAACCCAAGTTACCATGGAATCAGCTTTACAAAAGCAGTTGGCTCGGCAGCATTTGTTACAAAAATCCGTGCTATCTTGCTTCGTGATACAGGCGCAACACTTTCCCCATTTCATGCATTCATTTTCCTACAGGGATTAGAGACATTATCTCTTCGTGTTGAGCGTCACGTGGAAAATGCATTGAAAGTTGTGGAATATTTGAACAATCATCCACAGGTAGAGCGCGTACATCATCCATCTGTAACGGATGATCCGGAGCAGCAGAGATTATACAAGAAGTACTTCCCGAATGGTGGCGGTTCCATTTTCACCTTCGAGATTAAGGGTGATGATCGCACAGCGAAAGACTTTATTGATAACTTGGAGATTTTCTCTTTGCTGGCAAATGTAGCAGACGTGAAGTCCTTAGTAATTCATCCGGCAAGTACTACACATTCACAGATGACGGTAGAGGAGTTGGAGGAAGTAGGTATTTATAAAAATACGATTCGTCTTTCTATCGGTACCGAGCATATTGATGATATCATTCAGGATTTGGATGAGGCGTTTAAGGCTGTAAAATGATAGTAAATATACCGCATAATAAGTATTATGGGACATCGTAACATAAATGGGTATGGGAAGTTTGAGTAAGCAATTAAAAAATAATGATCACTAATAACATTTTTAATATAAGGAGGACACTAACATGGCAAAGATTTATGAAAGCGTTACAGAATTGATCGGAGGAACACCGATCTTGAATGCAAAGAATTTTGCAAAACAGGCAGGAGCTAATGCAACTCTTTTGGCAAAATTAGAGTATTTTAATCCGGCAGGAAGTGTTAAGGATCGTATCGCTAAAGCGATGATCGATGAAGCAGAGAAAAGCGGCAAATTAAAAGAAGGTTCTGTTATTATCGAGCCAACCAGCGGAAATACAGGAATCGGTTTGGCATCTATAGCAGCAGCGAAAGGCTACCGTATTATTTTGACAATGCCTGAGACAATGAGTGTAGAGCGTCGTAATTTGTTAAAAGCATATGGTGCTGAGCTTGTCTTAACAGAAGGCGCTAAGGGTATGAAGGGTGCTATTGCCAAAGCAGAAGAGCTGGCAAAAGAAATCGAAGGCGCATTCATCCCAAGTCAGTTTGAAAATCCAGCTAATCCGGCTGCACATCGTGCAACAACAGGACCGGAGATTTGGAAAGACACTGACGGAAAAGTTGATATCTTCGTTGCCGGTGTAGGTACCGGTGGAACAGTTACAGGTATCGGCGAGTACTTAAAAGAGCAGAATCCGGATATCAAGGTTGTAGCAGTAGAGCCGGCAACGTCTCCGGTTCTTTCTAAGGGAGAAGCAGGACCTCATAAGATTCAGGGAATCGGTGCAGGTTTCGTGCCGGATACATTGAATACTAAGATTTACGATGAAGTGCTTCCGATTGAGAATGAAGATGCATTTGCAGCAGGAAGAGCATTTGCTAAGGCGGAAGGTGTATTGGTAGGAATTTCTTCCGGTGCAGCATTGCATGCAGCAACTATTTTAGCCAATCGTCCGGAAAATGCAGGCAAGAACATTGTCGTATTATTACCGGATACAGGTGACAGATATTTGTCAACTGCACTTTTTGCAGACTAATCAGAGATTTGAAGCAAGTTAAACTTCTTACAGTTGGTAATTTTTAATATAATTTTGAATGAGAGGCGGCAAAGTGTTGGCAATGAGATGTAGGTTACGCCGGTTGCTTTGCCGACCTTAATAAAAGATAGCAGACAATTAATAATAAAACCTAAAGATGAATAATTGTAAATAAAAAACCTAAGAGAAAAAGATTAAAACATACATAAGGGAAATGGTGTACCTAAAAAGCTTGTGATTAACAAAAAACTTCGCAAAGCAGACAAGAAATGGATCAAGAAACTGGCGAAGAAATGGAAAATAAAAGTTGTTGAGAAAAAATAAGCTAAGTCCTGCACCGTTACATGCAGCGGCATGCTGTCTAAATGAGAAATTTAATTCTTGACAAATACCCTACAGGGGTATATCCTGAGCGGAGATACCCCTGTAGGGTATTTCTTTTGCGGGAAATTTTTGGTTTCCTATAGTGTAGCTTGATATCGGCTATTTGTGCTGCAGACGTCACAAAGCAGCCTTGATCGCAGAGACGAACATATGCGAATAAAATCCGCATAGACAGGTAGCTTGCGATTTCTCTGACACGAAAGCGTTTGCGGAATGGAGAATAAATAATATGGCAGAAGAAAAACTTTGTCCATGTCACAAGACGAAGGTGCGAGATGATAAGGAGTATAAAGATCTGCTCAATCGTTTGAATCGTATCGAAGGACAGATTCGCGGCATTAAAGGCATGGTAGAACGGGATGCGTATTGCCCGGATATATTGATACAGGTAGCTGCAGCAAATGCCGCATTAAATAGTTTTAATAAAGTTTTATTGGCAAATCACATAAAAACCTGTGTTACAACGGATATTAAGGATGGGAAAGAGGAAACGGTGGATGAATTAGTAAAAGTCCTGCAAAAATTAATGAAGTAGCCGCAGGACAATCTATTCATGACAGGTAACTGTCAACGAAAGCTGATTTATTCATGACAGGTAACTGTCAACGAAAGCTGATCTATTTATGACAGGTAACCGTCAACGAAAGCTGAGTTATAAAATTCACAGAAAGGAAGGTTCAAATGCAGCAGTATATTGTAACAGGAATGAGCTGTGCGGCGTGTAGTGCCAGGGTGGAAAAAGCAGTCAACGCAGTTCCGGGTGTTACCTCGTGCTCCGTTAGTCTGCTTACCAATTCGATGGGGGTAGAAGGAAGTGCATCTGGTGATGCCATCATTGAGGCGGTACAAAATGCAGGATATGGAGCCAAAATAAAGGGTGCAGACGTGCAATCCGGGAATGCGCAGAATCAGGGAGCACTCGAAGAGGAACTTGTCGATCACACCACGCCGCTTTTGCGAAAGCGCTTGCTGTGGTCGGTCTGCTTTTTGCTAGTACTTATGTATTTTTCTATGGGGCATATGATGTGGAATTGGCCGGTGCCGAAATGGATGGCAGGGAATCATGTGGCGATGGGATTGACACAAATGCTTCTCACGATCATTATTATGGTGATCAATCAGCATTTCTTCATTAGTGGGTTTAAGAGTTTGTGGCATCGGGCACCTAATATGGATACGCTCGTAGCATTAGGTGCGACAGCGGCATTTGGATATAGCACATATGCATTGTTTGCCATGACGGATGCTGTGATGCGTGGCGCGGACAAGCAGGTTATGGCGTATATGCACGACTTTTATTTTGAGTCTGCGGCGATGATCTTGACAT
Organism: Clostridium sp. OM05-6BH; assembly: GCF_003481635.1. NCBI lineage: Bacteria > Bacillati > Bacillota > Clostridia > Eubacteriales > Clostridiaceae > Clostridium > Clostridium sp. OM05-6BH. The sequence goes on from NZ_QULH01000005.1 coordinate 89,475, forward strand.
TGATCACAGTCGGCAAAATGTTAGAGGCGCGCTCGAAGGGAAAGACAACGGATGCGCTCAAGGGTTTGCTTGGACTTGCACCAAAGACTGCCGTCGTTGTACGAGATGGCGCCGAAGTGACAGTGGATATTGCCAGTGTACAAAAAGACGATATCTTTGTGGTCAGACCCGGAGAAACGATACCGGTGGATGGCATCGTGCTGAATGGCAATAGTGCGGTGGATGAATCGGCACTTACAGGAGAGAGCGTTCCGGTGGACAAGCAAAAGGATGACCCGGTATCAGCAGCAACCATCAACCAGTCTGGTTTCTTGAAATGCAGGGCAACACGTGTCGGCGAGGATACGACGTTGTCACAGATCATTCAAATGGTTAGCGATGCAGCAGCAACGAAAGCGCCGATTGCCAAGGTCGCTGATAAAGTATCCGGAGTATTTGTGCCAACCGTGATCGTTATTGCAGCAGTGACGATGGTTGTTTGGCTGCTTACCGGCGCGAGCATCGGCTTTGCATTAGCCAGAGGCATTTCCGTACTGGTTATCAGCTGCCCGTGTGCGTTGGGACTGGCTACGCCGGTCGCAATCATGGTGGGAAACGGTGTCGGTGCGAAGCATGGAATATTGTTTAAGACAGCCGTTTCGCTGGAAGAGACCGGTAAGATGGATGTTGTATGTCTGGATAAGACAGGTACGATCACGAAAGGCGAACCGCAGGTTACAGATATGATTCCGGTGGATGGTGTTACAGCAGAAGAACTGTTGTTGTATGCATATTCTCTGGAGCAGAAGAGTGAGCATCCGCTTGCTAAGGCAGTCCTAAAATACGGACAGGAGCATGCGGTAAATGCGATAGAACCAAAAGAATTCATGGTATTGCCGGGAAATGGATTGTCAGCAATGTGCGATGGCGCAAAGATAATGGGAGGCAGTCGAAAGTTTATTGAGCAGACGATTTCACTCGAGAAAGTGTATAGCGATCGAATCGATTCACAGAATAAGAAATTCGATCGGCCGACAGAGCAGGAAAAGTCAATTGTGCCAGCTTCTGGTCGTTCGACAGAGCAGGAAAAGTCAATTGCGCCAGCCTCTGGTCGTTCGACAGAGCAGAAAGAACTGATCACACTGGTATCTGACCGCTTGGCGGGTCAGGGTAAGACACCACTCTTTTTTGCAAAAGATGGCAAATTGCTTGGTATTATCGCAGTTGCAGATGTGATCAAGGAAGACAGTCTTTCTGCTATTAAAGAGATGCAGGGTATGGGACTGCGGGTCGTTATGTTGACCGGTGATAATGAACGCACTGCGAAAGCAATTGGTGATCAGGTCGGCGTAGATGAGGTGATCGCCGGAGTGCTTCCGGATGGCAAAGAAGCGGTTGTCAGACGCCTGCAGCAATATGGTAAGGTTGCCATGGTTGGAGATGGCATTAACGATGCACCGGCTCTGACCAGAGCTGATATGGGTATTGCGATCGGCGCCGGAACAGACGTTGCCATTGATGCAGCAGATGTGGTTTTGATGCAGAGCAGACTTCGCGATGTGCCTGCGGCAATTCGCTTGAGTAGAGCAACGCTGCGCAATATTCACGAAAATCTGTTTTGGGCATTTTTCTATAATGTGATCGGTATTCCGCTGGCGGCGGGAGTATGGATCCCGTTGTTTGGCTGGGAGTTAAATCCTATGTTTGGTGCTGCAGCAATGAGTCTGTCCAGTTTTTGCGTGGTATCCAATGCATTGAGATTGAATCTCTGCAAAATATATGATGCCCATAAAGATAAAAAAAGAGCTGGAAATTCACAAATTCAGCCCAAAATAGTATATAATGAGGAGGAAACAACGATGACGAAAACAATGAAAATTAACGGAATGATGTGTGGACACTGCGAGGCAACAGTGAAGAAAGCATTGGAGAGTTTGGATCAGGTAACAGAGGCTGTGGTAAGCCACGAGGCAGGGACAGCAGTTGTTACGTTATCTGCAGACATCGCAGATGATGTATTGAAGCAGACAGTAGAAGCGAAAGATTACGAAGTGACATCCATTGAGTAATAGAGCATAACCCAATGTTGATACGGATCCCGGAGTGTACGTTTTTGTGGACAGGAAAGCATTCTCCGGGATTTTTCTTTGTTTATCAGGAAAATACGTACATTTTTTGTTTTGATCGGAGGGGACATGAAAACTTTTATTACAAAACATAAGAAAGGGATCAAACGAATGTTGATCGGATGTGGAATTGTTGCTGCGCTAGGAGCAACCGTTATATTTGGCATGGATGCGTATGTGGTGCATTACGCCAAAGGTTATGTATATGAGACGGGGCAGGAAAACAGTATGCCGAAAGCCGACTGCATATTGGTATTAGGGGCAGGCATGAAGCCCAATGGGGAGCCAAGCTTAATGCTTCGTGATCGTTTAAATCGTGCGATCGAATTATACCGTGCGGGGGTATCGGATCGTTTCCTGTTGACCGGGGATCATGGCAGGAAAGGCTATAATGAAGTACAGGGAATGAAAGACTATATTATGGCGAATCTGGATGTCCCGGAGGATAAGATCTTTATGGATCATGCAGGCTTTTCAACGTATGAATCCATGTATCGTGCCAGAGATATTTTTGAGGTACATAATCCGGTTGTTGTCACGCAAAAGTATCACGCATATCGCGCGGTGTACGCTGCACGTAAATTGGGACTGGATGCTTATGCCGCACCGAATAAACGGATGAAATACCGTAATATCTGGATCTGCAAATTGCGCGAAGTGGCTGCGAGAGATAAGGAAGTGGTCAATCTGTGGATACAGCCAAAGCCGACTTATTTAGGAGATAAGATTCCGATCAGCGGAAGTGGACTGGCAACGAAAGATACACGCACTGACAAAACAGAAAGGGAAAGGTAATGACAATGAAAAAAAGCAAAAAAGTATGGAGCTTGTTACTGGTATTGAGTCTGGTGATTGGCATGGTGGCAGGAGGTGTGCAATCGCAGGCATATAGCGTTCCATCGAACATGAAGTGGTGGACGAAAGATCGTTTCGGTATGTTTATTCACTTTGGAGCGTATTCCTATTATGGACACGGGGAATGGGCGATGCAGATCGAGGGGATTTCGAAGCAGAAATACCAGCAGACGGTAGCCGCAAAGTTCAATCCAACCAAGTTTAATGCCAATGAAATTGTGAAATATGCAAAGCTTGCCGGTATGAAATACATCGTGATCACAGCCAAACATCATGAGGGAATGGCAATGTGGGATACGAATGTTGCCAGCTTTAAGGATTATACCGGTAAGACGATGTTTAGTCTGCAGCAGTATACACCATTTGGCAAAACCGGCCGTGATGTGCTGATGGAGTTAAAAACAGCCTGTGATAAGGCAGGGATCAAGTTTGGCTTGTATTACTCGATCATAGATTGGAACCATTCGTCGCAGACGATCAACGGTGATTTTACGAAGATGAAGTCAATGGCTGCGCGCACAGCATACATCCGCGACATGAAGGCTCAGTTAAAAGAGTTAGTAGACCGTTATGATCCGGCAATTATGTGGTTTGACGGAGACTGGACTTATAGCAGAAAGGCGCCGACACTGGCAAAATGGTGGACGAAAGCAGATGGAAAAGATCTGTATAAATATGTAAAATCTTTGAAATCTTCTATATTAGTAAACGAGCGTGTCTGCCGTGGATTTAAGCTGGGTGATTTTGAGTGCCCGGAGAGAAGTATTCCGGAGAAAGCACCATCAAGACCATGGGAGACTTGTCAGTCCATGAACGATGCGTGGGGCTATAAAAAGGATTTGGAGAATTCCTATCGAAGCTATAAATATTTAATCCGGGAATTGGTCGATGTTGCTTCTAAGAGTGGTAATTATCTGTTAAATATCGGACCGAAGGGTGACGGTACTATGACAGCGGGAAGTAAGAAAGCACTGCGTGGCATTGGTAACTGGATGAAGAAAAACGGCAGCAGTATTTATGCTACCTCCGGTAATCCGTTTGGTAAGGTCCCATCTTGGGGAACATATACCAAGAAAGGTAAAAATGTCTATGTACATGTGACGAAATGGCCTAAAAATAAAAAGCTGACAGTACGCAAGTACAAAAATAAAAAGCTCAAAAAAGTCTATTTGCTGGAATCCGGTAAAAAGATATCCTGCAAAGGCAATAAAAAAGGAAAGACGAAGGTGACCTTAAAGGTGACGAAGAAAGTACCTAATAAAAAAGATACGGTTATTGTGATGCAGTATAAATAGGTGTCCGTATAATGGCACAGCAAGACGGGCAGGCGTTTAGCGCATGAGATGTAGAGAAAATGATTCACTAGAAGATTAAGAGAAAGGAAGAAAATATGGAGATCGCACAATATATACAAGAAGGAAAAGCAGTACTTGGCATTGAGTTTGGTTCGACGCGTATCAAGGCTGTGCTGATCGGAGAACAAGGAGAACCACTTGCTTCCGGCAGCCACAACTGGGAGAATCGCTTAGAGGATGGTGTGTGGACATACCACGAGGAGGATATCTGGAATGGTTTGGCAGACTGTTATCGTTCCTTGGCAGAACAGGTGCAGCAAAAATATCAGGTAACAATCACCAAGCTTGCAGCAATTGGTTTTTCGGCGATGATGCATGGATATTTGGCGTTCGATGCGAAAGGAGACTTCTTGGTTCCATTCCGTACTTGGCGCAATACAATGACAGAAGAGGCGGCAGAGCAGTTGACGGAACGGTTTGCGTTTAATATTCCGCAGAGATGGAGTATTGCGCATTTATATCAGGCAATTTTGAACGAGGAACCACATTTATCGAAGCTTTCTTATTTTACGACATTGGCGGGCTATGTACATTGGAAGCTCACAGACGAAAAAGTACTCGGCGTGGGCGATGCATCGGGAATGTTCCCAATCGACAGCGAGACGGGAGACTACGATAGCAAGATGCTGGCACAGTTTGATGAGATGATTGCCGATCGTGGATACTCGTGGAATATAAAGGATATTTTGCCAAAGGTCTTGTCGGCAGGAGAGGGAGCCGGAGTGCTGACCGAGAGGGGAGCAGCGTTATTGGATCCAACCGGTTCTTTACAGGCGGGGATTCCGTTATGCCCGCCGGAAGGAGATGCCGGAACCGGGATGGTCGCAACAGATAGTGTAGGTGTCCGCACCGGAAATGTATCTGCCGGAACATCAATTTTTGCGATGGTTGTACTTGAACAGGCATTAAAACAGGTGCATACGGAAATTGATATGGTTACAACACCTTCCGGTGAGCCGGTGGCGATGGTACATTGTAACAATTGCACCTCGGACATCAATGCATGGGTCAACTTGTTCGGTGAATTTGCGGATTACATGGGCTTTTCGGTAGACACAGGAACACTGTTTACAAAATTGTTCCAAAAAGCAGAGGAGGGAGCGGCCGATTGCGGCGGTCTTCTTTCGTATAATTATTTTTCCGGAGAAGGTGTGACTGCATTAGATGCCGGAAGACCACTCTTTGTGCGTAAGCCGGATGCGGCATTTAACCTTGCTAATTTTATGCGTACACATTTATATAGTGCGCTGGCAACCTTGAAGATCGGATTGGATATTTTGCAGCAGGAGCAGGTGCAAGTTGACAAAATGTATGGACATGGCGGCTTCTTTACGACCAAGGGCGTCGGACAGCGGATTACTGCGGCAGCAATGAATGCACCGGTTTCTGTGATGGAGACAGCCGGTGAGGGCGGTGCCTGGGGTATTGCGCTGCTTGCAGATTTTATGGTTCATAAGCAGGAGGGACAGTCGCTGGCACAGTATTTGGAAGATCATGTATTTGCCGGCAATGAAGGGACAACAATAGCCCCTGATCCGGAGATCGTGCAGGGATTTGAACAATTTATGGAATCATATCGTGGGGGCTTGCAGATTGAAGAAACTTCGTTACATTGGTAAGCAGATATTTTCGAATGGAGGACACTATGTTAGAAGAGTTAAAGAAAAAGGTATATGAAGCAAATATGGAACTGCCGCGCAGAGGATTGATCACGTATACTTGGGGAAATGTAAGCGGGATTGATAGAGATACCGGATATTTTGTGATCAAACCCAGTGGCGTAGATTATGATAAGCTGCGTCCGGAAGATATGGTGGTCATGGATCTGGAAGGAAACCGTATCGAGGGAACGCTTAACCCATCATCGGACACGCCAACACATTTGGAATTGTACAAAAAATATCCGGAAATCGGAGGCGTTGTGCATACACATTCGCCGGAGGCAACTTCGTGGGCGCAGGCAGGACGTGACATTCCATTATATGGAACAACACATGCCGACTATTTTTATGGTCCGATTCCTTGTGCGCGAAGTCTGACACCGGAAGAGATTGGTGGAGAGTATGAGCGTAATACCGGACTTGTTATTATTGAGACATTTGAGCAGAGAGGACTGAATCCAATGCATACGCCGGGCGTACTCTGCACAAACCACGGACCGTTTACCTGGGGCAAGGATGCTGCTGAAGCAGTGCATAATGCGGTTGTGCTGGAGGAGGTTGCGCGCATGGCGATCCGAACAGAATTACTCAACCCTCAGGTACAGCCGGCACCGGATAGTATTCGTGACAAGCATTTTTTTAGAAAACATGGAGAAAATGCATACTATGGTCAATAGTATGATGTGAGGGGGGATCGCTGTGGAATTTGCATTGAAACAGGGGCGAGTGCTGGTGCTTGATGCAGCGGAAGCGAAGGAACGCTGGGAGAGTGCCAGCTTTTGGAATGAAATGGAATATATGCTGCAGTCTAACCGTATGCATTTTTCGAAAGCTGTAGTTCTTGCGGACGCTGTGGTGGGCGAAATTATGTGGCATCCGGAAGAAGCATATGACGGCAGAGCGGTCAGTATTATTTACTATCTTGACCGCAGCGAACTGGTTTTGATCGGACAAAAGACGAGACATGATCACTGGGAAAAACAGCTTCGCTCGCTGATCAGTGATGAAGATGATCTGTCGCCTGTACGTTTTTTTATCCGCCTTTTGGATGAATTATTAAAAGATGATATCAAACATTTGCAGAGGATCGAAGCAGGCTGCTTCCAGATGGAAGAGGAGATCCAGTCCGGGGAGAAGACGGATCCGACCGGATTAATGGCCAAATATCGCAAAATATTACTCAACAAGAGCTTTCAATATCAACAGATGATGGATATGAGCGATACACTTGTCGAAAATGTCAATGATTTCTTTGATGAGAAAGAGGTGATCTGTTTTCAGACATATGGACAAAAGGTAGAGCGGTTATACAATCGCTCTAAAATGCTTCGGGAATATATGCTGCAAATACGAGAATTACAGCAGCAGCGCTTGGATGAAGAACAAAATAGGATCATGCGTATCCTGACGATCGTCACGGCTATTTTTTCGCCGTTGACACTTGTGGCAGGGTGGTATGGTATGAATTTTGTTGGAATGCCGGAGCTTAAAAGTCATTACGGTTATCCTGTTGTGGCAATCGTGTGTGGTATCATCATTCTTCTTGAATTTATCTATTTCAAACACAAAAAAATGTTGTAAGAAGTAATGAATCCCCCTTAGGCAGATAAGGTAGATAACCAAAAGTCTGCTCAAGGGGGATTTAATTTGTGTTGATCCATTATTTTGAATAGGAAATTGCTGCTATGTAGCGTGACATCGCCAAGCAAGAATTGCTTTTAATTTGCTGCCTGTGCAATATTCATAGCGTGCGCTGCAACACGTTCCAGATCCATCAAAAGTTCTACGAACATCATACCCTGTTGTGAATTACATTTTCCCTTATTCATACGGACAATATGCTTTTCCTTCATGTCCTCGATCATGCGGTTTACATCTCGTTTCAAGGCATATACATGTGCGTATTTATCCTGATCCGGTGATACCATTTGGGCGTAAGCTTCTTTGTAAATACGTTCAATAATATCCACCAACCCACGGAGTTCTTCCATGGCGGTTTTACTGAAACGCTCCTTATTCTTGTGCATACGAATACTATATTGTGCCATATTTTCTGCATGGTCACCGATTCGCTCTAAATCATTGATCACATGGAATAGATTACCAACGTGCTTAGCCTGCTCTGGTGTCAGATCTGCAAAAGAACTCATGCGGATCAGTGCATCGGTAATTTTCTTATTTAAGAAATCGATCGTTTCTTCCGTCTGGTTGAAATCCTCCTCGTCTTTCAAACGATTATCAAAATAATTCTCGGTAGCGAGACGAAGGTTGGTTTGTACCAGTTCTTCCATACGATTGGTCTCCGCATCGATCTGACCGATCATTGCAGTAGAAGTCGTATGCGTTGTTTCGCTGATAAACTCTAATTTTGCCATATTTGGCTCTTCGTCGGAGCCGCGAATGATCTTCTTAGACAAAGCGGCGATGAGATTTGAGAATGGGAACAACACGATCAGTGATACTAAGTTAAAGATCGTGTTCGCATTTGCAATACGGCGGCTCGGATCTCCGGAAGTCATCGACAACCAGTCGAGAACCGGAAGGAATGTAGTGGCTAACATAAAGATCAGCATACCACAGGTCTCAAAAATAGCAACGATGGCAGCAACGCGTTTGGCATCCTTTTTGCCACCAATAGAAGCTAAGATCGGAGCGATACTTGCACCGATATTCATACCAAGCATTACATAAAAGGCCGGGCGGAATCCAATGACACCGCTTACCGCCATGATCTGCAGCACACCGACGGAGGCAGAGGCACTTTGGATAATTACGGTGAAAATCACGCCGACCAGTACACCGAGCAGAGGATTGGAAAGATTTGCCACAATATTAATAAACCATTCTTCCTGTGCCATTGGTCTCATTGCGGTGCTCATGGTGGACAATCCGACAAAGAGGATACCAAGACTTGCGACAACCTGTCCGAAGCTTTTGATGTTGTTGGATTTAGCAAACATCAAGAAAGCAACACCCACAAAGGCAATAACCGGAGCATATTTTGAAATATAATTGGTTGCAAGAAGCTGTCCGGTGATCGTTGTACCTAGCTTAGCACCCATGATGATCCCAACAGAGCGCTCTAACTGCATCATTCCGGCATTTACAAATCCGACAGTCATGACACACATGGCATTGGAGCTTTGGATCAGTGCGGTCAGACCGGCACCCAGCAACACAGCCATAATACGTTTTTCCGTTAATTTTTCCAAAATAGTTTTCATATAATCGCCGGCAAGTTTCTTCAAACCGTCGCTCATGAAAGTCATTCCAAAGATGAAGAGCGCAAGCCCTCCAAGAAGATTGATCACGTGTTCTGAAGTCATTCGTTTTCTCCTTATCAGTCACTAAATGGTGTTATTTGCATAAAAATCACAGCACATATCGACGAAAAGCTTTGTAAAATCTAGGCAAATAATGAGATAAACAGTAGCATTTTACGTAAAATCCGCGTAAAGCCAAATATAATTATATAGCGTGTTTCTATGAAAAGCAATCATTTTTATATCATTGATCTATAGGAAATCGATGCATATTTCTCCACAACCAATATGGGAAGTTAAAGTAAGGTATAGTTGATAAACGAGATGGGAAATGCTATAGTTAGGATTAATGTAAAAACAATTGGAGTAAGGAGGATTAGTGTATGCAGACAGCACTTTTAAGTTATTTTCCGGGGATGTATTACTATATGGATCCGACATATGTTCTTGTTATTATTGGTGCGGTAATATGTATGCTGGCATCTGCCAACGTCAGCCGGACATTTAATAAGTACAGTCGATATCATAGCAAACGCGGTCTGACAGGGGCGCAGACAGCAGAAATGATCCTGCGAAGTGCAGGGATTACCGATGTACGAATCGAACATATCAGCGGACAGTTGACTGATCATTATGATCCACGTGCGAAGGTGGTGCGATTGTCAGATAGTGTATATGGTGCATCATCGATTGCCGCCGTTGGAGTGGCAGCGCACGAATGTGGACATGTCATTCAACATCATGTTGGTTATGTTCCGATACAGATACGCAGTGCCATTGTTCCGGTGGTCAATATTGGTTCTAAATTGTCGTGGCCGGTGATCATTGTTGGATTGCTGATCGGGCATACCAATTTGATCTATCTTGGTATTATATTGTTTGCGTTGACATTGTTGTTTCAGATTGTCACCCTTCCGGTAGAGTTTAATGCGTCGGGCAGAGCACTTCGTATTTTAAATGATAGCGGAATGTTATATGAAGATGAGGTGAGAGGGGCGAGACGTGTACTTTCAGCGGCAGCAATGACCTATATAACGGCAACGGTATCCACCTTATTACAGCTGCTTCGACTGGTGTTACTGTTTGGAAGAAGAGATAACGATTAAATCAAACATACTCACTTCATACATTTTGAAGTTGTTTATTAAAACTACCGTCAGAGAAAGGAATGACAGATTACGATGGAATTATGGGATATTTACGATAAGGACAAGAAGCCAACCGGGCGAACCATGAAAAGAAATGATTGGTGCTTGAAAGAAGGGGAGTATCATTTGTCGGTACTTGGTGTTATTCAGAGACCGGATGGAAAATATTTGATCACAAAGCGTGCGGCTGACAAAGCTTGGGCACCCGGCTGGTGGGAAGTATCCGGTGGAGCGGCTATTGCCGGGGAGACATCGGAAGAGGCCGTGAAACGTGAAATCTTAGAAGAAACCGGACTGGATGTAACGAATGCAGAAGGCGGCTTCCTGTTTTCGTATCACCGTGAGAATCCGGGAGAAGGTGATAACTATTTTGTAGATGTCTATAAATATCATATGGATTTTACAGAGGAAGATATCAAATTGCAGACGGAAGAGACGAATGCATTTCAGATAGCGGATGCAGCACAGTTATCAGAATACGATAAGCAGGGGATTTTTTTACATTATCAAAGTATTAAGCAGGCGTTGCAATAGTGACAGTGTATGATGCCGGGTGGGAGAATCATTCACAGATATGTTCTGATATTAATTTTTGGTATGGTAAGTTCAAGTTTGATGTGCGAAGTTTGCGTTTTTGGATCTAAATACTTTACAAAATCAAAATAAACTCCACAAGCTATTAATATTATTAGGAGGATACATGGAAAAACTTAATAATATTAAAAAATAAAATATTGCAAAATAAAATGAACCTTTTGGGCTTCTAAATAGTCATATAAGTAGAACCGATCAAAAGGTGGCCACTGGAGATGGTGAAACCTTGTGCCTATGGTGCACCTCTGGCACAGGGAGGTAATGCACTGGAAGTGTGCGCAGAAAGGAAGGAAAAAATTGAGGCGTAGTTTGACTTCTAGGCAATTTGAACAATTTGTTGCAACAGAAAGAGGCATGCTGGTACGGCTCGCAATGAATATACTGCATCATCCGGAGGATGCAGATGATGCGGTGGCAGAAGCGTTATGCAAAGCGTGGGAACGCAGGGAACAGCTTCGATCACCGGATAAAATGCGGTCGTGGGTAGCAAAGATTACAGTCAATACAGCGTTATCTATGATTCAAAAAAGAAAACGGGTAGAATTGGTGGAATCTATGGACGACTATCCGACGACAGCGGAGCCTGGTTATCCGCATAGCGGAATTTGGCATGAGATAGAAAGTCTTGCAGAGCAGGATCGTACATTGGTATATTTGTATTACATATATGGCTTTTCGCAAAAAGAGATAAGCGCAATCTTAAACATACCAACAGGTACGGTAAAATCAAGACTCTATACAGTGCGACAAAAATTAAAAAATTGCAGGTAAATAATGGACTATGGAAGGAAGTAAATACAATGAGAAGTAGATTGGATCGAGAAATCAGCCGACGACTGCTGCAGGAAGTTCCAACTGAACCAACGGTGAAAAACAGTAGAATAGATCAACTGTTATGCCGGGTGCGTGCGGAGGATGTGCAGGATGACGGCAAAGTGGTGCGTGCATTCTCATATCGAACGGCAGTCGCAGCGGTTGGCGCAGCCATTATGTTGACGACGGGTACATATGCTGCTGTGGATAAATATCATGAACATTTACAATCAATGTCTCAAGAGGAACAGAAGCAGTTAAACCATATGACACAGGCACAACGCGAAGATGCAGATCACTATTCACGCAAGTTATCTTCTCAGGAGCAGAAGCGCAAGGAACTGCTGCAGAAGGAATATAAAAAGGGAACATTGCCGGAGACGAAGCTGAAGGAAGTAGATTCTCAGAAAGAAGTGAAAGCGAATGGCGGGAAAGAAGTCGTATACTGTCGTGCAAATAGTACCTTTTATCTGCCGAAGGGCGAATTGACCGATGAGCAGTTATTACAGATCATTGATTTTAATGAGCGGCGTGATTATGCGCTGGCAAAGCAGAATCAGGCAGACAGAGCGAGGGCTGCACAAAGGCCGGTCGACGAAACGTCAAATAAGCTGACAGAGGATCAGGCAATTGAGGCTGCCAAGCAGTATGTCAGCAAAATATATGGAATTGATACAAATCGGGCGAGGACTGCTGTAGATGTGACGACCTATGAAGACAGCGAGGATGACGAATATTGCGTATCTCTATCTGACGAATCTTGGCAAAGTGGATATCAATTATTGATAGATGCTCAAACTGGAGAATTACGCCAAATAGATGAAGATAGTGATTGCTATATGAATCCGGTCAAGCAGTTAAGTCGTTTGCAGCAAATGCAAACTAAGCATATTGAGATGATTCAGAATATGTTAACTGGTTTGGAACAAGAAGCTGACATTATAAAATGTAAGGCTATATATGTATATGATAAGGATGTGCCTCAAATGGGTGCCTCACTTAAATATTTTGTGCAGACTAAGTCAACTCAAGTCTATGTGTTTGGCTATAACATAGATAAAGACAGAGTAGAAAGCCTTTGGATCACTTCCGATTTTGAGAAAACCTTGGATAAGGAGATCGCAGACAAGAAAACAATGAGAAAAAAGGATGGACTGCAGATTAAAATTTTTAACTGCATCAATCAATAAAAATATAACGCACCAAAGGTGCAGAAGGAGGACTATCATGAGAAAACAAATTATTGGACTGTTAGCAGGGGTGACCCTGTTAGCAATGGGAGCAGCAGTAGGGAGCGCAGCGGATGCGGATGTATCACAGCCTGTGCAGTCAGCACAGCCGTCGGCTTCGCCAACGCAGACGGCATCACCAAACAGTACACAGGAGCCGTTGATCATTAAGGGAACGACAAAGGTGGCAGATAAGGCATATGCAGGAAGAAAAGATCTTCGTGTTGTCGTGATCGAGAGTGGCGTAACAGAGATTGGAGCAAATGCATTTGATGGATGCACCAACTTGGGATTGGTATTTATTCCAAAGTCAGTAACCAAAGTGGGTAAGAAAGCATTTAACCGCTGTCCAAATCTTCTGGTGTTGATGGAATCCGGCATTGCACAGAGCGTGGTTGATGAGATGTATCAGCAGGAACTTCAGTTCCGTGTCGGTCCTACGTATAAGGCCGGTGAGAAGCTTGTGATCAATCCATACAGGATCAACTATCCGCAGGTGGGAAGATACTGGTCTGCCAATAACATCCGTTATAAGGTTGTCAAGAAAACGGATACGGAGCGCGAAGTTGTCGCAATGAATTTAAGTTATGCCAAGAACAGCGACAAAAATAAAGTCAAAAAGGTAGTGATCCCGAATACGGTAGCTTTGGCAGGAAAGACATACCGTGTTGTTGGAGTAAACAAAAATGCATTCAAGGGATTAAAGAAACTCACCACGGTTACGATCGGAAAGAATGTAAGAAACATTGGAGCAAAGGCATTCTACGGATGTAAGAAGTTAAAGACTGTCAAGATCCAGACAAAGAAATGCACATTCAGCGGCAAGAGCATCTGGAAGAAAACATCCAAGAAACTGGTTGTGAAGGTGCCAAAGAGCGCATTAAAGAAAATGCGTAAGCAGTTGAAGAAGAGCGGATTAAAAGCAAAAGCTGTCAAAGCTGCTTAATGTGTGTACCGGAAAATAGTCATAATAGTATCAGCCCCGGCAGAGCGTGCTTTGTCGGGGTGAATCATTGGAGGGCATATGCGAGAAAAAAGATGATTATTACCAGTCAGTCTATCAGCAGAGCGAACAGGATATCACCAAAGTGATATTAGAAGGAATCTTGTCTGCATCTGTGGGAGAAGATAGCAGAGATTACGCAGACAATGTTTATGCGATCAAGAAGCATTATCTGCATATTCAATATGGTGTGCAATAGGAAGTGAAATGTTGACAGCCAAGATTTAAGAAACGGCTGTCGAGATGTTTCACATCTTCTTCAATGATTGCACACGTAATTTTCATGATTTTTTAATAAAGTAATTTCCAACCAAACATCAAATTTTTAGGTTACAACATAACTTAAGCAAGTTGATGAAGTCTTAAAATTAGCGAATGAAATTTGAGACGACATCATTTGTAGACTGGAGGTTACTATGAAAATTACAGCAAAACGAATCAAAAAGAGGTGGATTGCAGGGGGAATTGTGATCGTGGCAGCAGCCGTTGGAATCGCACTTTTTGTGAAAGCGAAAGGAAGCAAAGACACCGTAAATGCAGGCTCTGGACAGCAATCGACAGTTCAACTCTTAAAGCAGGATTTGGTAGAGTCTATCAGCGCAACCGGAGCTTTTGAGAGCGCAACGAACAAGAGTGTAACGTCGACAGCAACCAATCTAACAGTTAAAAAAGTTCTTGTGGCAGTAGGAGATACAGTACAAAAGGGAGATTCTCTCGTTAAATTTGATCAAAGCGATCTGGAAGATGCTTATGCAGATGCAAAAGACAACTTGTCCAACACGACAACCAGTGCGAATGCCGAGGTGACAAATGCAAAGAAACAGCTCAGTAATGCACAGACAACTTATTCAGACAGTAAGACATCAAGTGCAGCGTCAGTAAAGAAAACGAAGGCATCCCTGCAAACGCTCAAAAAGACAATACGTTCGTTGAAAGATAAAATCAAGGTAGCAAAACAGCGCTACAGCAGGAATTGTCACAGGCGCGGGAGCAGTTGACGCAGGCACAGGAAAAATATGAACAGGCTGTCAGCAACCAGACCTCCGGTAATCGTCAAAATCAGTCTTCTGTGGATTCTGCCAAGACTGCAGTAGAACAGGCTGAGACAAATCGAACCAAGCAGATCAAAGAAGCACAGAAGCAGGTAAAGGAAGCAAAAGAGAATTTGGACAATTGTGCTGTTACGGCACCCGTGTCCGGTACCGTAACCTCACTTTCGGTAGAGGAAGGCGATACGTATTCGGGAGGAACTTTATTACAGATTCAGGATACACAATCCTTTGTTATTACGACAAGTGTAGATGAATATGACATCAGCGATGTTAAGGTGGGGCAACGAGTAGTTATTTTGACAGATGCGACAGATAATGACGAACTGGAGGGTAAAGTGACATTTGTGGCACCATCTACAGATAGCAGTGGCAGTACGTCAACAGAAGCACAGGGTCAGTCATCAGGTACAACTGCCAGTTCTAGTGACGGATACGAAGTAAAAATCAAGGTGACATCAAGTGACGACCGTATTAAGCTTGGAATGACAGCTAAATGCAGTATTGTCAAAAAAGAAGCGTCGGATGTTTACGCAGTACCATACGATGCGGTACACAAGGAAAATGGAGAAAGTTATATTTTGGTCAAAGATGGGGATTCCACCTCAAAAGTGACCGTAACAACCGGAATGGAGACAGATTATTATATTGAAGTGCAGGGCGATGATCTGCAGGAAGGATTGCAAGTAGTTATTCCAACAGATAAAACAGATTCCTCTTCGGATTCTAATAAGCAGAATAGCACCTTTGGTGGTTTCGGCGGAATGGGAGGCACACCTGACGGCAGTACAGGGAACAAAGGCGACCGTGGTGGCATGAATGGATCCAAGGGTGGATCCGGCGGAATGGGTGGACCGGGAGGCGGTCAGGCACCATCCAAATAGAATGGAGGATTAGCTATGGAGATAACAAAGAAAGCAAAGCAGCAGTTGACAGCAAGTCCAGCCATTATTGATCTGCAGGAAATCGTAAAACGTTTTTATATTGGTAAACCAAATGAACTTGAAATATTACATGGTATTGATCTTCAGGTACAGGAAGGACAGTTCGTATCTATTGTCGGAGAGTCCGGTTCCGGCAAATCGACATTAATGAATATTATTGGTGCTTTGGATCAGCCGACAGGTGGTCAATACCTGCTTGATGGCGAATGTGTTGGCAATTTGAAAGATAAACAGTTGTCTGAGATTCGCAACCAAAAGATTGGGTTTGTATTTCAAACGTATAATCTGATTCCGCGGACATCTGCACTTGCCAATGTAGAGCTGCCAATGCTTTATGCAGGGGTGACTCGCAAGGAACGGACAGAGCGTGCAAAGGAACTTTTGGAGCTGGTTGGTATGAAAGATCGTATGCATCATAAGCCGGATGAATTATCCGGTGGACAAAAGCAGCGAACCGCAATCGCGCGTGCTATGGCAAATGATCCGGCGTTAATTCTGGCGGATGAGCCGACGGGAGCACTGGATTCGGCGACGGGTCATCATATCATGGATTTATTTCACAAATTACACCGCGAGCAGGGAAAAACGATCGTCCTGATCACACATTCCAGAGAATTGGCAGAAGAAACGGAGAGAATTATTACATTGCGTGATGGCGTAATTGTGGATGATACCGGAAAAACCAGAGCAGTCGGACATGGTGGAAAAGCTGTGGATGAGACCGGAAAGAGAGGTGGCGTATGCTGATCATAGAGAATATTCGGATGGCAGTGGGGTCACTTCGAGCCGGCAAAATGCGCGCACTTTTAACAATGCTTGGAATCATTATTGGTATTGGTTCTGTTATAGCGATCATGACAGTCAGCTCTTCATTGACGACATCCATTGCGGATTCTTTTCAGGAAATGGGAGCCAATAATATTACTGTTGGTGTAAAGCAGTCCAGTGAACAGGAGCAGGTTTCTGCGAATGGAATGCGATTTGGCACTTCTGGCAAAAGTGCGGATCTGGAAGAGGACGATCGTATTACGGATGAAATGATCGAAGGTTTGCAGAAGCAGTATTCCGATCAAATTGATGCGATTGCACTAAGTGAATCGGTTGGAAGTGGCACAGCAGAGCGGGAGAGTGAATCTGCGAACATCACTATTACAGGAATAAATGAGCAATACTTTGCCAGCAGTAAAATTACATTATTAGCCGGCCGCAAGATTAAGAAAAAAGATCTGACCGGTAAGAAAAAGGTGATCATGGTCACCGATAAAGTAGTGGAAAATCTGTTTGATGGAGATAATTCTGCAGCACTGGCACAGAGCATAAGCCTAAATCTTGATGGCAGTTATGAAAAATATTATATTGTCGGTGTGTATAAATATGAGAGTGGCAGCAATGTCAGTGAATCTTCGGATGAGGATGTGACAACGGCAGCGTACATTCCGCTAACGACGGCAAAGGAACAGACACATGCGGATGAAGGATATTCGCAGTTTACAGTGGTTACATCGACCAAAGTGGATAGTGTGTCTGCTTTTGCAGAGCAGATCGAACAGTATTTTAAGCCATATTATGCAGCAAATGAAGACTACGAAGTGTCGACTTCGACGATGGAGTCTATGACAGAGTCAATGACAGAAATGGTGCAGACAGTATCGATCGCAATTGCATTTATTGCCGGAATTTCTCTTTTGGTTGGAGGAATTGGAGTGATGAATATTATGCTCGTGTCTGTCACGGAACGAACCAGAGAAATCGGCACACGAAAAGCATTGGGGGCCAAAAACAGCTCCATTCGATTGCAGTTTATCATTGAATCTGTGCTCTTGTGCTTGGTTGGAGGAATCTTGGGAATTGTCGTCGGTCTGATACTCGGTGCGGCAGCGGCAGCTATTTTAGGATATTCTGCCACAGCGCCGGTAGCGGCAATGATCATATCTGTTGCTTTTTCGATGGTGATCGGTATTTTCTTCGGCTATTATCCGGCAGGGAAAGCAGCAAAGCTGGATCCGATCGAAGCACTGCGTTACGAATAAGAGAAGAGAAACGCTGCAGGGCACTGTATCATATCTTTATAAGCAAGATGAGAGGCTGGGGAATCTACTCCGGCCTCTTGCACTATGCTAATTGCCACATTGAGCCGATATAACCAATATAGTGAATCATCAGTTCTGATTTGTAGTGCTGATTAGATTGCAGATCAAGGAGGGAGTGCAATGAATCAAGTTAGTTTTAGAAACGGAGTTCCAACAAGGACACAGGTGGCAGTGCATTCTGTAGGTGCGCAGAGTACAGATGGTGAATCGTCAGAAGCAGTCGCAGCATCTGATACGATGACGCAGAGTGCTGCGGAGATGGGTTATGCACAAGATGCGGGACAGATGTCTGCTACGGCAAAGAGGACATCGACAGAGAAACAGGCGGCAAGTGTGGAAATTTCAGAAGAGGGATGGAATGCGATGGAAGATTATAATCAAAGTGCGATTGAGTATTCCATGCAATTGTTAGAACGCTTGAAAGAGAGCCGTCAAAACAGTAAGTCTACAAATACAAAAACAACAAAGCAGCCGGTTAATTATAGCTTTCGCAAAGTGTCAGCAGCGATTGCACGAGCCAAAAACGTGAATCAGGCGAGCAATGCGCTTACCTCTGCCAATTCTGCGCTATCCGCATTGCGACGCAAATCTGCTTCCGGTCAATATAATGACGACGAATTGCAGATTGCCATAAACCATGCCAAAAAGATGGTACGCGTTGCCCGCAAAAAAGTGCAGAATATACGGCGTGAATCGCAGATGGAAAGTGATGATAAAGGAACAGTGCATCGGAAGCAAAACGAAACCGGACAGAAGATAGTGCGACGTCGCAAAAAGGCAGATGAAAAAGAAGATGCACTGCAGGAATTACAACTTCTGAAAAAGCAGATGAAAACGCGCAGGGAGCAGGAAAAATATTCACATCGAAGGCACGAGGGACAGAATTTAATGAGTGCCGACATGGAATATTTGCAGAAAATGATACGTTTACTGAAAAACGAAGGATTTGGAACGATTAATGCCACTTCTGATCTGATGTTTGCAGATGAGCAGACGGGAACGATAACGTACTCTACTACTGCAGCAGCGACAACGACAAGTACAGGGGAGGGTGCAGCATCTGCGACAGTGGAAGCACCGGTAAGCGCAGAATAGGGTGATCCACTATGAACAACAGACGTTTCAAATGGTAAGTGAATAAAATTAATGTCATATATGAAAAAAATTAATTTTAAGTGTTGACAAATCGATTTTAAAGTGCTAATCTTTGTTTCAACAAAAACAAAATCGTTGAACAGAACAAGGTTTTTCGGATCCCTCGTATTGCAGAGAGCTGTCGGTTGGTGCGAGACAGTATACCGAACGGAAAGCTATCCTCTGCGAGATGTGCACTGAAATTTCTGGCTTAGTCAGATACGGTAAGTGTCACCGGGTTCTCCCGTTATAGAGAAGCTTATTGAAAATATGTGGTCGATTTATGGGACACATATCGTGATAAGAGTAAGAGGTCATTTTGATGTGACAAATGAAGTGGTACCGCGGAAGTATATAAGCTTTCGTCTTTGTGTAAAGATACATAGAGATCTTTATATGAAGACGAAAGCTTTTTTTCACTTTATGGGTTACATCGTCAAATCCATGTGAAAGCGTCATGGATCTGTAATACTTTGTTTTACGCTTTAGAAATGGAGGAAAGAAATGAATGGATTAGTTATTGTTTTAATCAGCATTGTTGCATTAGGCGCCGGTTATCTGCTGTACGGAAGATGGCTTGCACGCAAATGGGGAATTGATGAGAATGCACAGACACCCGCTAAAAAGTTTGAGGATGGTCAGGACTTTGTCCCATCTTCAAAGTTTACTGTATTTTCGCATCAGTTTTCATCTATCGCAGGTGCCGGCCCTGTAACAGGACCAATCTTAGCATCTGTATTCGGATGGGTTCCGGTGCTCTTGTGGCTGATCGTCGGCGGTCTCTTTTTCGGCGCAGTACAGGATTTCGGTGCTTTGTATGCATCTGTTAAGAATGAAGGTAAATCGATGGGTATGATCATCGAGAAATACATCGGTAAAGCAGGAAGAAAATTATTTATGTTGTTTTGCTGGCTGTTCACCTTGTTGGTTATTGCAGCATTTACAGACATGGTTGCCGGCACATTTGTTGGAAAAGGAGCAGCAGATCTTACGAAAGCATCTGCTTACGCACATTCTTCCGCAGCATCCATTTCCATGCTATTCATTTTAGCGGCAATTTTATTTGGTCTGCTTCAGAAAAAAGTAGGAGATATGCCGGAGTGGTCAAGAGCAGTGGTAGCAATTGCAATGCTCGTAGTAATGTTTGCGATTGGTATGAAACTTCCAATGTATGCAACTAAATCCACTTGGATCTACATCATCATGGCATATTTGTTCTTAGCTTCCATCATGCCAATGTGGCTTTTGATGCAGCCTAGAGATTATATGACAACATTTATGCTGCTTGGCATGATCATTGGCGCAGTTGTTGGTGTCGTTGTAGCACATCCTGCCATGAAATTAAATGCGTATAACGGCTTTGTTGTAGGACAGGGACCGGCAAAGAGCTATTTATTCCCAACTTTGTTTGTTACGATTGCCTGTGGAGCGGTATCCGGATTCCATAGTTTGGTATCGTCCGAAACATCTTCTAAGACAGTAAGTAATGAAAAAGATATGCCGATGATCGGTTATGGCGCCATGGTAGTAGAATCATTACTCGGTGTTGTTGCTTTGGTTGTCGTTGGTGCGGTAGCAGTTAACGGAATGAAGCCGGAAGGTACCCCGTTTGCAATCTTCTCAACCGGTGTTGCAGGATTCCTTGAGAAATTTGGTATTCCGGTACAGATCGCAACAGTATTTATGACAATGTGTGTATCTGCATTGGCATTGACTTCATTGGATTCCGTTGCTCGAATCGGTAGAATGTCTTTCCAAGAATTATTCTTAGGAGATACGACAGATCCGGAGAAGATGACACCGGTACAGCGTGTACTTACAAATAAATATTTTGCAACAGTAATTACATTGTTCTTTGGTTACTTATTAACACTTGGTGGATACAACAATGTATGGCCACTCTTTGGTTCAGCAAACCAGTTGCTTGCTGCCTTGGTATTGATCGCACTTGCAGTATTCTTAAAAACAACAGGTCGTACCGGATGGACTTTGTATATCCCAATGTTTGCTATGTTAGCAGTAACATTTACTGCATTGGTTCAGAAGTTTATCGCATTAGTACAGAATGTATCTGCTGGTCAGGCTACATTCTTAGTAGATGGTTTGCAGTTGATCGTAGCGATCCTGTTGATGGTACTTGGTGTATTAGTAGCATTTAGCTGCTTGAAGAAGCTCTTCACTGCTAAGAAATCAGCAGAGGCGTAAGGAGTTAGCCAAGCGATTACTAGAGACTTTGGATTACGTGATGGAAAACTTATAGGTTACTAAAACTTCCCATACCGGAAGTTATTGTCCAAACCACATATTGCTTATTATGTCGATGGTTTAATTATATTTTGCAACTGATATATAGTGAATACTGCCATCAAAAAACAATAGCAATTGCTTTGCCGCAATTAGTTTTCACAGTGATTTCTAAATTTTGTTGTCTCTGATGTATGGTTTACATGCCTTTCGGAAACTCGAAGTCCCGGAAGCAAGGTAATCATCATTTTTGAAAGGGACTTTGCGCTCGTCGTTACTTATGTCTCGTATCTCAGAGACATTAAGTAACGTAGTGCATCGTAGCGAAAGCCTCCCGTCCAAAAATGGATGATACCTTGCTAGACCGGGACATCTCAGACATTCCTTCAGGCATGTATTCATCAGAGACTTAACAAAATAAGAAATCACGTAAAAACTCTGCGTTCTTCGGCAATTGTCTTAGTTTTTTTGATGACAGGATAATTTACTTTATCGGTTGCAAAATAGCTATTGTTTTACTGACATAATAAGCAATATGTGGTTGTGTGAGATAATGAGGTATGGGAAGCTTAAATAGGTTAATGAAAGAGAGTTTGTTATATGTCGCTGGAAAGACAATGTAACAAACTCTTTTTTAATTAATAGGAAACTGCTGTTGTGTAGCGCGACATCACCAAGAATTGCTTTAGCAATTCTTGCAAAGCAAAGCGCTGGCTTTGCTTTTTTTTGAACTGATTGATCAAAATATAGTAAATAAAAACGAACAAATATTGTGAGATGTGTACAATTTCGACGTACAAAAATATGAAATGTGCCAATAGTAATTTTTGATTGAAAATGATATAATGCCACATACGAAATGATAAACACAGCATATTTTAGGGAAGAGTAGATTACTATATGGCAATGAAAATATAGCATTGACATTAGACGATGACGCAGTTAAGATAATCTTAAGTACAAAGGGAACAATGGACGATGTGAGTCCCGCAATGAAACGGATTTTGGATTATATTGATGGAAAAGGTGCGTCGGACAAATTTACAGAGGAGTTGGAAGAAGCAGTGCGTTCGGCCCGCCAAAATGAGAGATGGAGGTTGGATTATATGACATTAGAATATGAATACCGTCAGCGCTACCTAGAGGGAAAGGAAGAAGGGCGAGAAGAAGGTCGTGCGGAAGGCCGAGAAAGAACGATTCAAAAGCTACATGAACGGGGCGAAAGTATTGCATCTATTGCGGACATTGTAGAGTTGAATGAAGAAGAGGTTAAGCGTGTAATATCTAAATTGAAACTGTAAGGTATAAGAACTATAATGTACCCGATTAAGTGGACATGTGAAAAAGGAATCAAATCCTATAAAGTAGACACATGGTTAAAGGCAATAAATTAATAAAACTTCTCGTTTCCTATAATTTCTAAAATGGAGCAAAAGAACTAAATTTCTCTAACAGGCGGTTTTTTATTGTTTGGTGGTAATAACGTATTATAATGCAAGAGATGATGGCAACGGAGAGATCCGTGGCATTCGTGGTGGTCAATATATGAAGGATTTGCGTACAGAAAAGGGGATTATTATGAGTAAAAATATAAAAGATACAATGACAGCAATATTTTCCATGTGTATTCTTTTGGTGGCAGCTGCAGGAGTAAAAGCGGACAGCAACTTGCAACAAAAGACAGTGCATATATTGACAAAGCAGGAAAAGGAACAAAAACAGGAGTTACAACAAATAAAAAAAGAACTTACGAATCACTCAAAATCGTATCAGAAAAATGATACAGAAGGAGAGACGGTTGAAGAACAAGAAAGTGCTTTGGGAAAAGAACAGTACGATTACAGTAAAGCGTTTCGGGTACAGTTAGTAGATGATCTGATGATTACAGCATATAAGAAAAAGGGGAAAAATATCGACAAACTATTTGGTGATACTTACGAATGGTATGTTCCCTACACAACGAAATCAGGGCGTGCAGGAATTACAATGTTGCAGAAAGTGAACGGCAAATATCAATGGATGTCAGAGTCAGACGATGGGGAGATTGGTCAAACCGTTTTAGATAAAGACAAAGTTGCTTCGGTGGCTACTAAAGTAATCAGCGCAAAGAATACGATAAAAGATATTCGTTTGTTAAGAAATGATTTGTATTATTTAAATATGATATATGTAAAATGTGCAAAAGAAAGTTATATGATACCTTTTGCAGATGCACCGGATGTGTTTAATGCTAAAGCTGGGAAAAAGGGGCTTGTTAATGGAAAAGTATATACAACAAAAGAATTTATGAGTCTTATGAACACCATGTTTGATGAACAATTGTTGATGAATGCAGATCCCGATACTTCCGGGAATGCATTACCCTATAGACAAAAATCTTCAAAATATATGGGATTTGTTATTTTGTTTCTTATTTGCGGCGGTGCGGCTATCATTGGATGCAGATTATTTGACAGACAGTATACAAGGTGATATATTAAAATATAAGGCATATTGGTTACAAGCACAGGTCTATATGTAGCAGTAGATAAAAGGGAGAGCAAAGTTTCAGATTACAAAGCAGCAATTTATCAAGTACAGTTAAAATAGTGATTGCAAGGAGGGGGGATTATGAAAAGAGCAGGTTATATTATTACACTAATGATCGCATTTTGGATGGTAGCAGGGGGATTGTTTTTTGCACAAAGTGTACAGGCAAAAGTAGTCTCTGGAAGCTGTGGTGGTGAGACAAAATACCGCTATGACAGCAAGTCGAAGAAGCTGGAACTTTATGGACGGGGAGTTGTGTCGCAAACCATTCGTGTAGATGAACAACTTAGCCGTAAAAACAGATACTTTCAGGTGAAAAAATTAGTGATACGACAGGGGATTACAGCAATCAAAGATTCTTCGGTTCTTCAATATGCGTCCGAAGAAGAAAGAGGAATATCGGATGATTATGAGCCCGGCTGGGGTTTTGATGTGTGGAGAGGTCTGGGTGATGCAACTGAAAAATTATATGTGGAATTACCGGAAGGATTCACCACGATTACAGCCAACATGTTTGGTGATATACAGGTAAGGGAAATCTATATTCCGGCAAGTGTGACAAAAATTGAAGAAGGGGCATTTGGGGCACAGATTTATCTTACAAGTATTCGAGTCTCTTTTAACAACTCAAAGTACAGATCGCAAAATGGTGTTTTATATAATAAGAAAATGACAACACTTATCTGTTATCCGATGGGAAAGGAAGGTCGAACCTTCGTTGTTCCTGATACTGTTCGTCAGACAGCACCACTATCATTTAAGGGAAATTATTATTTGAAAAAAATTGTCTTACCGAAGAACTTACACAAATTAGGAGAGGGAAGTTTCTTTGATTGTATTTTACTTAAGGATGTGAATTTGGAGACACTTAATCATCTGGAGCGAATTTCAGATTATTACAACAAGTCTGATGTGCGAGTGATACATTATTATGATTCGGAGAATGAAGACCCATATGATCGCTATGTGAATGGCGTGGACTATTTTGCGTTAGATCATGATGAGGGACAATTCGATGGCTATTTGAAGAGATATGGAACTTTTGCAGGGACAGGAATTACGAGTTTTCGTATGCCGTCAAACTTACAATATATTGCACCGGAGACATTTAGAAATTGTGAGCAGTTGAAAACATTTTACATTGGCAAAGCATTTCGCGGAAAGATCAATTATGGCGAAGAAGGAGATCCGGATACGCTGTTTTTGTATTATGCACCGATCAGATTGATCCAGATTGATAAGGAGAATACGTCATATCAGTTGCAAAACGAAATTTTATATACGAGGGATGGTCACATTCTTTGCCAAGCACTCAAAAATGACAATGCAGATTCTCAATTGACAATTCCATCCTGTGTGACGGAGATTGCGGATGGTGCCTTTTATCGTAATAGTGAGTTTGGGGCGATTGAAGTGAAGGGGAGTCTTGAGAGAATTGGAATCTCGGCCTTTGCTTGCGCTGATGTCGGTAGTTTTTATGTGAAAGGTGGGGTAAACTATTTGGATCGCGGAAGCTTTTATCAGAGTGCTATTTCCGAATGGCGATGTCATGGAGGGGTGAAAAAGTACGAGAAAAGTGCATTTCAGGATGTTGATGCAACAAACGGATATGCGATAGATATGAATGCAATAACAAAATTATATCAAGAACTCTTATATGTGAATGCTACAACGGATTTGAGTTATTGGGTGAAGACAATCTGGAACTGGATCATAATGTAATGGGAATATCATGTAAGATTTGAGGACAAAAGAAGTGAGGGATAATGACGTAAAAAAATAAATTATTTTGTCAGGATTTTGCCGCGCGATTCGTTATATATTATTGAAGCAGTTGAATTGATTACTCGAAAAGTGCTATGCTGTCAAAGAATAAGAGTATCATTAGTGGAGATGAGACAGTAAAGTATTTTTAGAATTTTTTTCAAATCATTTTAATTTATTAAAATAAAATGAACCTTTTGGGCTTTTAAATAGTCTAATATATAAAAGGGAATATTTTGGCAGGGTTCAAATCATTTGTCGAATAATACGAGGGGGTATAGAAATGGTGAAGGTTGCAGTGTGTGATACTGATGAAAATTATTTAAGAAAGGAGAAAAGACTTGTAGATCAATATATGCGGGTACATGGTTATCAATACTGTATAGAATCTCCTGCATCTGAGGTGGATTTAATGATTATCGGAGATGCTTACCGCATTATTTTCGTGACAGCATGTCAGGGAGTGCATGTTGATGAAACTAAAATAAACGCGATGCAGAATATCATAAAAGGTGATGCTATGTGGGATAAGCGGATAGTTAGATGTATGGACGATTTTATGCAGAGATTTATTGAGAAAACTTCAAAATTACAATTTGCTTTTGTGGAAGGAAATAAGAAGATATATCCTAGCGATATAGTATATATTGAGAGTTGTTTACATAGAGTGATATTTCACATTAAAAATGTATCGAAAACATACTCTATGTATCAGAAATTAGATAGAATTGAAGAAATATTGTGCATGTATGGATTTTGTCGCATTCATAAAAGTTTTCTTGTCAACATGAGATATGTCGAGAGTATTCAGCGATATTCGGCGAGATTGACGGATGAAATTAGCATTCAAGAAGAACTCAGTGTTTCACAAAGTAAATATAATAAGGTACAAGAGGAGTATGCGAAATATTACGATATATAGCACAGAGGATAAATTATTATTGTGACTTTTAAATTCTGCATTTTATTTTTGAATTCTGCAATAGTTATAGATATATTCCTCAGAGTATGTAAAATAAAGACAGATGCCATGAGGGTGAGCTTGTTTAGCATATCAATGCAGTTTTAACTGTGAAATCGGTGACCAATTCGTTTCCGACTACATCAGTGTCATTTACAGGGACTTCAAATGGAAAGGCAATGAAATATAAAAATGCCATACCACTTTCAGGTCAGAAATTGAAATTTAGAGGAACTGTATCAAACTACACTGCTTTTACAATTAAAGCACAGGTGAAAGGATAATAAAGATTATGAGAGTATTTCACAAAAACTATTTACTATATTGTATATTATTAATTCTTACATTATGCATTACAGGATGTCAAAAAGCGCCGAAGCGAGACAAAGATACAACGGATAAAGTTGATTTATCTTCGGACAAGTTAGTGCCTGTACAAGAAGCAAAGCGACAGACTTTGAAGTTGCAGGGGATTAATATGGATGGGCTGCAATTTCCTAAAATGATTATGTTTCCAGACGTGCAAGAGATCTCGGAGATAAAACTCACCCCTTGGTATACCCAAAATGATAATGATCTAAAAAAAGTGATCCAGTCGTTATGGAGTGATTATGATACTGTGGATTGGGAGAAAATTCAAGAACAGGATTTTCCAAACGACAATATTCCGAATTATTATGGGAAGGAAAAAAGTGATAAGAAAACCGGAAAAACATATTCTTATAGTTCTATGGGATTTTTCTGTGGAAATTCATTGGGAGATGAACCTGAGCCATCAATTGATAACTGTGTGAAAAAATATAATTTTGAATGGGGAGAGGTCGCATCAAAGCAGGACAAATATGCTCTACAAGACGGTGAACTTTCGGTATTAGATGCAGTTACATATACAGAAGGTCTCTTTAATAAACATATGCGGTCGTTTGAGAAGGAAAAGTTTACTTATAAAGTACAACATTTGTATGTCATGAAAGTACCTGATCAAGAGTATTATAGCTACAGCATGGTGATCGGACGGCTATATAATGGAATGGTAGTGGATACAAGCTCCGATTTTTTATTAGCTGATGGAAAAAGTTATCCATATACGCATTGCGGAAATCACATTATGGCGACTATGTGTCATAAGAAGACATTAGATTATGTTAATACAGGTTTCGAATGCTTTGATATTGCAAGCACGAAAGCGCATAAAAAAATCATCTCGCCACTTTGGGCGGTACGTAAAATTAAGAAAGAGATTGCTCATATTGGAGGTATGTCGTTTCAAAATTGTGGATTGGTATATCTGCTTGTACAAAAGAACCATGAGGCAAAGGATAATGTTCAGGGGGTGTATCAGTGCGTAGACGATACGACTTGTTTGCGTCCGGTATGGGTGTTTATGACAGGAGCTTCAGGATCTGCATTTAATACAAGCACAGATGATATACATGGCGCTAGCGTTATTGTTGATGCACTGGATGGGACATTATATTATTATGAGGAAACAGGGGGGTACTGATCCTATGATAAGGTTAGAGATCAAAAAGAGCATAAAAAGCAGATATTTTTTGATTGCAGTTGCACTTCTTTATATTATGTTTATGCTTGGGGACAGTGGACAGGTATTAGGAGATGAAACATCAACAACAATCCTTCAGGCAATTTGGAACAAATTTCATGGAAATTGGACCAAAGGGTTTAGTTCATCCTATTTGACCCCTATGAACAATATGTGGCAGGATAATGCATATTTGCCGGTTGTGATGCCTGTAATTTGTGGTTTCCCAAGTGTGATTAATTACTTAGAGGAAATTTCAACGAAAAATAAGAGGATGATAATTACAAGATGCAGTTTTAAGGAATATTATACTGCTAAAATCATTGCAAATGCGATTACTGCAGTAGGTGTTTCTATCACGGCGATCGTATTATTTTATGCTACACTTTTGGTGGGATATGATTATATTCCAGTGTCTGATGAATCGTTTTCAGTTATATACTTTACGTTTTCCGGTAAGATGATAGAGGGAGCTGATAGTGCACAAAAGATTTCGATGACTCTGATTTATATGCAACTGATGAAAGGAATATTATTCTTTTGTCTGTATTCCGTGATAAATAGTTCTTTCTGTTTTTTGATGGGAGTATTGCTACAGGATAAATATTTGGTATTAGGCAGCACGATTGCAGTAATTTATTTGCAGTGTAGAATATATGGAGAATTATCCACCAAATATCTTAGAGATGGAAAAATTCTCGCAGGCAGAGTGGCAGATCTGATCAATCCATGTTTTTTGCATTATGCAGGTTCCTCGGTAGAGGGGTTTTATCAAAATAGAACATGGCTGGCTTTGCTTATTGCGGTGATTATCATAGCGTTTAATTATTGGTTGATGGTTTATGTGTCGCAAAGGCAGTTTGATATTACGGAACGCTAAGGAAAACAAAAGATCATAGAAACGGAGGGCTACGATGAAAAAAGTTTTATTGATACTTCGACCCGGTTTGCAAGAATCATTTGCAGATAAAAAGAATATTATTTTGTTGTTGATCATTGGTTTTATTTTGGATAACGGTGTCAGAGTGATGGTTGATCATGCAAAACAAGTTGGACAGCCGCTTGGAGTATTTGAAACATTTATTATGTGCTTAAACCACTGGTATTATCTGGTTGTTTTTTTGGTGGGCTATGTGTTGATCCTCACTACGATTCCAAGGTTGGATAGTGATCAGTTGTTATTGATATACCGTGCCGGTAAAAAAGGGTGGTTTTTTGGAGAACTTTTGCAGATCACCCTGTATTCTTTGGCATATATTTTGTTACTTATGGCTGGCTGCATGGTTTGTGCTGCAAAGTATAGTTATATAGGAAATATATGGAGTAATTTTACCATCTATTATAAGAGCAGTTATGAAAAATTGCTGTCTGATAATAATCGATTTATTGACCAACAGGTTTTTAAGTATTATTCCCCTTACCAAGCGGTAATTCATGGCGTAGTATTACTTTTGCTTTGCATGGTGTTAATGGGAACGGTGACGCTCTATTTTTCGATTATGAATAAAAAATTAGTGGCAATTCTGTTGAATGTGATTTCGATTTTATTTGTACTTATTTTTAATAATTATCGCATAGGGGCTATGTGGTTGTCTCCGTTTTGTCACGCCGTGCTCGCACTTCATAATAGGTATGTTTATACAGAGTTTTCTGTATCGCTTGGGTATTCCTATGCATATTTGGTGCTGTTGGAAATAATAATGATTGGATTATCTATAAAGCAGTTGAAGAAAAAGATGTTTTATTAGTACACTGATTTAAACTTCGCACATCAAAAGATGCTGTCGGGTCACATATTGCTTATTATGTCAGTAAAAAATATGATATTTTGCAGCCGGCAAACTAACTTGTTCTGCCGGCAGCGAACTAAGATAATTGCCGCAGAACGCAGAGCTTTTGTGTGATTTCTTATTTTGTTAAGTCTCTGATGAATACATGCCCGAGGGATTGTCTGAGATATCCCGGTCTAGCAAGGTATCATCCATTTTTGGACGGGACGCTTTCGCTACGATGCGCTACGTCACGTTACTTAATGTCTCTGAAATACGAGACATAAGTAACGACGAGCGCAAAGTCCCTTTCAAAAATGATGATTACCTTGCTTCCGGGATTTCGAGTTCTCCGAAGGGCATGTAAATCAATCATCAGAGACAACAAAATTTAGAAATCACCTAAAACGTAAATGCGGCAAGGCAATTACTATAGTTCTCTGCCAGCAGAAATCGTCATGTTGTAGCTGCAAAATACATAGTAATCTTTGAAATAATAAGCAATATGTGACGATGTGATGATTTTGGAGATGCGAAGTTGGAATGCGCTGATGTATTAGATTGTAAGGGAGGACTAGAGCATGATAGAAGTTCAAAAGGTATCATTGCAGATAAAAAAAGCAAAGATATTAGAGAATGTTGATTTCACCTGTCAAAAGGGGCAGATTTGTGGTGTCGTGGGTAGAAATGGAAGCGGTAAGACGATGTTGATGAAGTGTATCTGCGGTTTTGTGAAACCGACTTCTGGAGAAATACAGGTAGATGGTCAAGTGATTGGAAAAGATATAGATTTTATTCCGAATGCTGGAATCATTATTGAAACACCGGGGTTTATTCCTAATTATTCAGGCTATAAAAATCTGCAGTTGTTAGCATCTATTCAAAATAGAATTGATAAGACAAGGATTCGTGAAGTTATGCAGATGGTAGGATTGGATCCGGATATGAAACGTAGTGTAAAAAAATATTCCTTAGGAATGCGTCAAAGATTGGGGTTAGCACAGGCAATTATGGAAGATCCAAGTGTATTAGTTCTTGACGAGCCCTTTAATGGGTTGGATAAGGAGGGGGTTGTGGAGATGCGGCAATATCTGTTGCAATTAAAAGATGCGGGAAAGGCGATTATGGTTTGCTCACATTCATCGGAGGATATTGCAGTTTTGTGTGACCGTGTGTATGAAATGGAGCATGGCAAATTGACGCCTAAATGATTGCATTCGCCCCAATTGGTTGCTATACTAATATAGTAGAAACCGTTCCGGGCATGTTGTGTTCGATGCAACGTGACAATGAGCGGTAATGAGTATTGATAGGCAATAGATTGGAGGAGCTATGGCATACGACGATTATTTGAAGGCACAAAAATTAGCTTTAAAAGCATATAAAAATAAAACAGTGAGAGGTGCATATCCGTATCTTCCGGTATTGGATGAGATTCTTTCTCATGTCCGGATTGAGAGAGAGGAAATTCTGGGGACGGTAAATATTCCATTAAAACAAGTGGTGGGAACATCCTCTGCAGGGCGTACGCAGGCATTTGCATCTAATTTTATGCCTTTGTTGGATTATGGCAGTGAGTTTGCTACAAAGTGGTCAACACTCTATGATGCGCAGATTGAAGAGGGGATTCATACTCCGATCAAGGCCTATGAATTTTTAAATAAATATTATGTGATCGAAGGAAATAAGAGAACCAGTGTACTCAAATATGTAGATTCTCCAACTATCGCTGCGGAAGTGATTCGTAAGGTGCCTCGTTTAACGGATGATCCGGAGATTCAAGTCTATTATGAATATATGGATTTTTATCGTAAAACAAAGATTAGTTATGTCATCTTTACCAAAACCGGAGGATATCAGAAGTTATGCGAATATGTGGGACGAGGGAACAATGAAGAGTGGACGGATGATGACCGCATGAACTTTTCATCGTTCCATTTGGCATTTTATAATGCATACAAAGCATTGGGGGGACTGGAGTTAAAGGATATTACAGAGGATGATGCGCTGTTATTGTATCTGTCCCTGTATCCGTACAATGAGTCCATGGAGAAATTAACCGGTGAGATAAAAAAAGATTTGGAAAAGATCTGGCCGGAAATCAAAACGCTGACCGTAGAGGAACCGGTAGAATTATTGATCACACCAACGACGGAAACGTCTATGATCAAGAAGATCCAGTCCAAAAAAGTGCACAAGGTGGCATTTGTTTATGATGTACCACCATCAAAATCGGATTGGATCTATGCACAGGAATTAGGGCGCGAGCATATTCTGGATGTATTTCACGGGGAGATTGAGGCGGAGAAGTTTATCGCCAAGCCTTATGAGGAAGATGAGGAGTTATTTACGGAGCTTTGCGAAGAGGGATATGATATTATTTTTGCAATCGCACCAATGTTTATTCGAGCCTGCATCAAAGTGGCACCGTTGTATCCAAATACAAAAATATTGAATTGCTCGTTAAATTCACCGCATGCATCCATTCGAACCTATGGTATTCGTATTTATGAAGGCAAGTTTTTGCTGGGGATGGTGGCAGCAGCGATGAGTGAGCAGGATGACATTGGATATCTGGCGGATTATCCGATTTACGGTGTGATTCCGGGAATCAATGCATTTACGCTGGGAGCGCGCGCGATCAACCCACGTGCCCGTATTCATTTGCAGTGGTCGACGATGAAAGATGCGCATACGGATGAGTACTTTTTAAGCCATGGCATTTCATATATTTCTTCGCAGAATATGATCTCGCCGACGAAAGAGGACCGTGCCTTGGGATTGTATCATTTGACCGAGAATGGTGCCAAAAATATAGCTACTACGGTGTACCAGTGGGGTGCTTTTTATGAGGAATTGATCAACAGTATCATGCGCGGATCTTGGAAAACAGACACGACCAAGGAGCCAAAGGCGCTGAATTACTGGTGGGGATTGTCCGCAAATGTGCTGGATGTTATTTTGGGTAGCAGTGTTCCGACCAGCACGCGCAAACTGGTTGATTTTATGAAAAATGCGATCGCTGAGGGAAATTACTGGATGTTTTCCGGAGAATTATATGATAAAGATCATAATAAGCGCTGCAATGCAGACGAGGCGCTGCAGTCTGAAGATATAATGATGATGGATTGGCTGATCGATGGTATTGTAGGTGATATTCCTACGATCCATCAGTTGATAGACCATGCGAAAGAGCTTGTCAGTCTCCGTGGATTGAAGCAGGTACTTCCGGAGGGAGAAGGCAAGATTTTGTAGGAAAGGCATGGTGAGAACGGATGAAGATATTGTTATTAGCGGATGTAGAATCAAAATATTTATGGGACTATTTTGAAAAAGAAAAGCTTGATGGCATTGATCTGATCATTTCCTGCGGAGATCTGAAAGCGGAGTATTTGTCTTTTTTGGCAACATTTACGACAGCTCCTGTGCTTTATGTACATGGTAATCATGACGTGAAATATGATTATAAAGCTCCGGATGGATGTGTATGTATTGATGACCGTGTCTTTGTGCACAATGGGCTGCGTATTGCGGGACTTGGTGGTTCGATGTGCTACTCCATGAAGAAATACCAGTACACCGAGAAGCAGATGTATAAACGACTGGCTCGCTTAAAGTGGCGTATCCGTATTCGGGGCGGGTTAGATATTTTAGTGACACATGCGCCGGCTAAGGATCTGGGAGATGCCGAAGATCAGCCACACAGAGGATTTCGGTGCTTTCGTTGGATCATGAAACATTACAAACCGGAGTATTTTTTTCATGGACATGTTCACATGAACTATAACCGTAATCAGCCACGTGTCAGCAGCTACTTAGATACAACGATCATTAATGCGTATGACCGGTATATCGTTGAAGTGCCGGATCCGGAGAAAAAACGCAAATTCTGGCAGAAAATGAACAAATTTTTGTATCCAAACGACATTTATTTTGAATAGATAACTCAAACTTCGCACATCCAAGATTATCGTGTTATTACATAATAAGTAATATGTGACCTGACAGTAGCTTTGGATGTGCGAAGTTTAGGTAAATAGCATTTTTGTAAAATGTGGAAAGGCACTTCCTTTTGGTGCGCTGCATAAGATATATGGATAGCGTGAAAGGGGAAGTGCGACAATGCAATCATTTCCACAACCTCCCAGCGCCAAAGAAGAAAAAGAGTACCTGAAAAAATGCAAGGAAGGCGACTGGCAGGCGCGTAATCAATTGATTGAGCGGAATATGCGCCTGGTTGCCTATATTGCCAAGAAGTACCAGCAGTCAGGGGTAGAAATGGAGGATCTTATTTCGATTGGAACGATTGGACTGATCAAGGGAGTGGACAGTTTTAGGGAAGACAAAAAGATTCGGCTTGCAACGTATTGTGCGAGATGTGTAGAAAATGAAATACTGATGTATCTTCGTTCCGTAAAAAAGACAGCGCGTGATGTATATTTGTTTGATACCATAGGTTCGGATAAGGAAGGAAATGAAATCAATCTGTTTGATGTATTGGAATATGAGGAAGAGGATATTGCAGATCGTTTGACGAGAAAAGAGCATATTGGTAAGTTGGAACAATATATGGAACAAACCCTGACACCACGAGAAAAAGAGATACTTTGCCTGCGTTACGGCATACAGGCAAAGGAGCAGAAAACGCAGAGGGAGATCGCAGAAATTTATCAAATTTCCAGATCTTATGTATCACGTATTGAAAAAAAGGCACTAAAGAAATTGAGAGATCGTTACGAAGACGAATAAAAAAGCCAAAAGGGGCTGTTATATGAATTGCAGATGGTTCATATACAGCCTCTTTTTGATAGATTTGGACTGGACGCGGACGGTCAAATATGCTAACATTTTCTCTATATGATAAGATCAAGGACAGAAAGGAAATGAAAAAGATATGACATACATCAAAGAATATCAAGAGGGAAATAAGTTTTTTGGCATTTATTTGTGCAAATCCAAGCAGGTATTAAAAACAAAGGCTGGTAAGACTTATTATTCTTTGCTCTTGCAAGATAAAACGGGGATTATTGACGGAAAAGTTTGGGAACTCACCAATGCGATCAACGATTTTGACAGCATGGATTTTATTATGGTAGATGGTATGGTTACGACTTTTCAGGGGAGCAGACAGGTAAACATTAATCGTATTCGCCAAGCGCAGGAGGGAGAATATGATCCGAAAGAGTATATTCCGGCATCGAAATACGACATTCCTCAGATGTATGAGCAGCTGAAACAGCATATTGAAGGGATTAAAGAGCCACATTTACATAGACTTGCAGAGATGGTGTTCGTGGATGATACAGAGATCGCTAAGGAGTTTCAGCAGCATTCTGCTGCCAAATCGGTGCATCACGGTTTTATTGGCGGACTGTTACAGCATACGCTCGGTGTAACAAAAATGTGCGAGTATTTTGCGCAGAATTATGAAATCTTAGACCACGATCTTCTGATCACTGCAGCGATGTTTCATGATATTGGAAAGTTATATGAATTGTCTGACTTTCCGACGAATGAATACACAGATGAAGGTCAGCTTTTGGGACACATTTTCTTGGGTGCTGAGCTGATCGGCAAATGGAGCAGCCAGATTCCGGGATTCCCACCGGTATTGGCAACGGAGCTTCGTCATTGCATTTTGGCACACCATGGTGAGTTAGAATATGGATCTCCTAAAAAACCGGCGTTGGCAGAGGCGATGGCACTTAATTTTGCGGACAACATTGATGCGCGCATGGAGACAATGACGGAATTATTTGATAAAGCAGATCCAACGATGGAATGGCTTGGATTTAATCGAATTGTAGATTCCAATGTACGTCAGAGCTCGGGATATTTGCAGAAACGCAAATAGAGAAAGTTGTGAAAGGTCTTAAGAAGATATGGGCTGAGGAAGGAATAGATAGTAGCATGGGAAAAAAAACAAAAAAAGAATTTTCAGAGGCGGTTTGTCACAAAAATGACGAGCTGACCCTGGAAATAATTGATATGGGAACAGAAGGTGAAGGAATTGGGCGTGCAAATGGGTACGCCCTTTTTGTCAAGGACGCATTGGTTGGAGATATTGCCCGAGTACGGGTAATGAAAACGAGAAAGCATTTTGGATATGCGCGTTTGTTAGAAATTATACAGCCGTCGCCGTTCCGCGTGGAACCGAAATGTCCGGTGGCAAGACCGTGCGGTGGATGTCAGTTGCAGCATTGCAGCTATGAAAAGCAGTTGCAGTGGAAGCAGGAAAAAGTGGCGAATTGTCTCCGGCGCATCGGCGGGATTGATATAGACAAAAATGAGGTTGTTATGGAACCGATCATGGGAATGGAAGTCCCATACTATTATCGCAACAAATCGCAATACCCGGTTGGTTATGACAAAGACGGAAATCTCGTCGCAGGTTTTTATGCCGGTCGTACGCATCAGATCATTTCCTGCCGCAATTGTGCGATTGCTGATCCGGCAAGCCAACTGATCATAGACACCGTGCTTGACTTTATGAAGCAATATGGCATTCGTGCTTATGATGAAACGACCGGGAAGGGAATTGTGCGGCATATATTGATCCGTTCCGGCAAAAGCACCGGGCAGATCATGGTTTGTCTGGTTATTAATGGAACCAGACTTCCGCATAAGGAAGAATTGATCGAAGTACTGCGAGAAGCGAATCCACAGATTGTCAGCATTTGCATAAATATCAACGATAAAAATACAAATGTTATTCTCGGCCGGGAAACGAAAGCGATTTATGGACAGGATTATATAGAAGATTGTATCGGCAGCTTACGCTATCGTATTTCTGCGCAGTCGTTTTATCAGGTAAATCCTATTCAGACGAAAAAACTTTATGATAAGGCATTAGAGTATGCTGATCTGCATGGGGATGAAACGGTTTGGGATCTGTACTGCGGCATTGGAACAATCTCCTTGTTCTTGTCCCAAAAGGCGGACAAGGTATATGGTGTTGAAATCGTAGAACAGGCTGTAAAAAATGCACGTGAAAATGCAGCATTGAATGAGATATCCAACGTAGAGTTTTTTGCCGGGGCAGCAGAAGAGGTCGTACCGGCGAAATATCGTGAGAGCGGAGGGACATTACGCAGTGATGTGGTCGTGCTCGATCCACCGCGAAAGGGATGTGACGAAAAATTATTACAAACGGTCATTCAGATGGAGCCAAAACGCATTGTGTATGTCAGTTGCGATCCGGCAACGCTGGCAAGAGACTTGAAGTATTTTGGAGAGAATGGGTATGCCCTGAAACGAATCTGCCCGTGTGATATGTTCGGTCACAGCTATCATGTGGAGACGGTCGTGTTGATGTCAAAAACTAAATAGAAAAATAGTAGAAATGCCATAAATAAAGGCTTTGCAGACCAATGGTCGCATTTTCGGATGTTGCCTTTGGTCTTTTTTAGTTATCTCTGGAAACTTATCAGTGAGTTTAAGGCAATTGAAAAATACAGAAGTGCGGCATCTAAGATTTCTGCAATGGTGCAAGTGCGAAATGCAGAGAGGTTAGTGTAAAGAACCAAAAAATAATGCTTAGAAGACCTCGGACACAAATAAATAAAGAAAATGTCGATGTCTTACAACTGTTAGATTTATTGAAAGATTTTGAGCAGTATGTGGATGAGGATATGGTTGCAGCAACATATATTATTAGTTCATATATCAAAAAAATCGGAATGAAACGCTCAGATGTAGATAAGTATATTACATTGTTTCCAGATCGGGTTTATAAATATATTTATGAAATGAGGTTGTATAATGTTTTTGCATAATGACAAGGAATTATTTCAGGAAGTAATTGTTTCTGCTGCCGATTATTGATTGGGAGAACGCAAGAAGCAGAAGAGATTATAATGCATATACTTTCTCTTATGACCCGATAGAGGGGTATGTGTCGGAAGGAAGGCTCATTCATGGCGTTAAGATGGAGGTGTCACTTGCCTCATTGTCTTTTCCTACAGTGGAACTATCTGTTGAGAGTTATGAGTATCAGTATTTGATGAAAGAGAATGAAGATATTGTAGATGAGTATGATTTGCACCCATTTACTATGAAAGTTCAGGACATCGACAGAACCTTGGCAGATAAGGTGTTTGCGATTTGTGATTACTATATTGACGGATCGGTCTATAAGGGTGGAAAATTATTGTTACTGGTATATGATGAAGAAACTGACCATTATTATCAAGTTGAAAATGGTAAAATGATTCCTGTCAGACCTTTTGCCAGGTACCGATAACAGAAGGAACACATTATGTGATTCGTGTAAAAATCAGTGAAAAAAGAGAAAAAAACAACACTAAATCACATGAATATCTCTCAAAAAATAACACTAAACGATAATAAATGTGTAAAAAGATATCCGAAATAGACTACTGTACATGCTTTGTGAATTTTGATATAATTAGGCTCAAAGCGGAAGAATGAGGCCTAGAATACGGACATATCTGAATAATTTGTTATAACGATAGATGAATCAACTATGAACAGGAGGTCATGCAAGTTATGGAAATAGATAAGACTATGCATGGAAGCAGAGAATTAGAATTTGCAATTTTCTGTATTGAAAATGTTGCATCAAAGTTAAATGTGGATGCTACCAAGGTCTATGCCGCCTTGACAGAACAGACAGATATTTTGAATGAATATATCATTCCGGAATATGAGGTTCTGCACACGCAAAGCAAGGAGTATATCGTGAATGATATTATTGATATTATGAAAGAAAGAGGCGTGAAATTATGATCTTATATCATGGTTCATTTGTAGTGGTTGCTCAGCCGGATTTGTTGCACTCCAGACCGAATGTTGATTTTGGAAAAGGCTTTTATGTCACACCCATTTATGAGCAGGCTGAGAAATGGTGCAACAGATTTAAGCGTCGTGGTAAGGATGGTATTGTATCACGGTATGTGTTTGACGAAGGTGTGTATAGAGATTTAAAGGTGCTGACATTTGATACCTATTCAGAGGATTGGCTGGATTTCATCCTGAACTGCAGAAGAGAGCAGGATGGTACAGACTATGATCTTGTGGTTGGCGGTGTAGCAAATGATAAGGTGTTCAATACAGTAGAACTGTTCTTTGATGGATTAATTGATAAGGCAGAAGCCATTCGCAGATTGCAATATGAAAAGCCGAACCTGCAAATGGCTTTTCGAACGGAAAAGGCACTGTCTTATTTGTTGTTTGAAGGGAGTGAAAAGCTATGAATGCCAATCCAATTCTCTTACAGAAGAAGTATGCACGAGTGGTAGAACTTTTTGCAAAAGAGAATAATATCTCGCTGGAGAAAGCTTTAGATATTTTTTATCATTCCGAATTGTATAAGCTCATGAGCGAGGGTGTATCCGATATGCATTGTATGAGTGACGAATATCTTGTCCGGGAGCTGGAAGAAGAAAAAAATATAAAATAGCCTATGCATCTAATTGAAGAAGCATACGAATTGCTTAGAAAAACGAAAAACGGTGTATCTACCCCACAGGCTGAAGGAAATCCATCTGACATTAGAGATGTTCAAAAAATGATAAGCGTAGAGCGTGGATTAAAAGAATTAATAGACAACTGAGCCATTATATTTTATAAATATGATTCGTGTAAAAATCACATGAATATCTCTCAAAAAATAACACTAATCGATAATAAATGTGTAAAAAGATATAATGAATGGCTTCAAAAATTTGACACATATATTATAATAAGGTCGTACATAATATAGATAACTCAAACTTCGCACATCCGAAATCACCATGTCGTCACATATTGCTTATTATGTCAAAGAATATGAAGCATTTTGCAGCCATAACGTAGCGATTTCTGTCGGCAGAGAACTATAGTAATTGCCTTGCCGCATTTTCGCTTTTGGTGATTTCTAGATTTTGTTGTCTCTGATGTATGATTTACATGCCCTTTGGAAACTCGAAGTCCCGGAAGCAAGGTATTCATCATTTTTGAAGGGACTTTGCGCTCGTCGTTACTTATGTCTCGTATTTCAGAGACATTAAGTAACGTGACGTAGCGCATCGTAGCGAAAGCGTCCCGTCCAAAAATGGATGATACCTTGCTAAACCGGGACATCTCAGACAATCCTTCGGGCATGTATTCATCAGAGACTTAACAAAATAAGAAATCACGCAAAAACTCTGCGTTCTGCGGCAATTATCTTAGCTCGCTGCCGACAGAGCAAGTTAACTTGTCGTCTGCAAAATATCACATTTATTGCAGACATAATAAGCAATATGTGACCCGATGGCGGCTCCGGATGTGCGAAGCTTGAGTAGGTAACAATTGACAGAAGTGAAATGGAGGTAGTCTATGAGCAAACAGGTAGACACAAGAAAAGCGGCGATGATAGGATGTGGATTTGTTGGTTCAGCATCGGCATTTGCATTAATGCAGAGCGGATTATTTTCGGAATTAGTATTGATTGATGCAAATCACGATAAGGCAGAGGGCGAAGCGATGGACATTGCGCATGGTCTGCCATTTGCGGGACAGATGAAAATATACGCTGGCGATTATGATGATATTGTGGATGCAGCAGTGATCATAGTGACAGCCGGTGCAGCCCAGAAACCAGGAGAGACAAGACTCGATCTAGTCAACAAAAATGTTAATATTTTCAAAAGCATTATCCCTGAGATTGCGAAGAGAAACTATAAAGGAATCCTTCTGATCGTGGCAAATCCGGTTGATATTTTAACATATACTGCAGTTAAGCTGAGCGGTCTTCCGGAAAATCGTGTCATAGGATCCGGAACAGTACTTGATACTGCAAGATTAAAATATGCGTTAGGAGAACATTTGGAAGTTGATTCCCGAAGCGTTCATTCCTTTATTATTGGAGAGCATGGGGACAGCGAGATCGTTGCTTGGAGCAGTACTAACGTATCGGGAATCCCGGTCAATGATTTTTGCGAATTACGTGGACATTTTAACCATGAAGAAGCAATGCACAGGATCGCAGATGATGTTAAGAACAGTGCGTATGATATTATCGAAAAGAAGGGTGCGACGTATTATGGCATCGCAATGTCGGTTAAGCGTATCTGTGAGTGCATTATGCGTGACGAAAAGTCAATCCTGCCAATCTCCTCTATGATGCATGGAGAGTATGGGATCAGTGATATTTGCTTGAGTATGCCTACGGTTGTTGGTAGAGAAGGAGTGGAAACTCGTGTGCCGATCCAGCTTAACGAACAGGAGGAAAGTGCATTAAGTGCTTCTGCAGAGCAATTGTCAAAAGTGGCAGCACAGTTGGATCTTGCTTTATAAATAACAGTACAATATTGCTACAATCTTCATTCCGTGCTATGATATTTGGTAGATTTGGGCTGCAAAATTTTACGGCCTTAGTTGAAAATATTATTATATTGGAGGAAAAAATGAAAGAGACAAAAGAAGGTATTTATGATGCACGTCAGCTTGGCAAAGCAAAAATGCTGATCCTTGGAATACAGCATATGTTTGCAATGTTTGGTGCGACTATTTTGGTGCCGATATTGGTAGGCGGCTACTTTAAGGAGGCATGCGGCGAACCGCTCACACAGGGGCTTACGGTTGCGGTTACGTTGTTTTGTGCAGGTGTTGGTACACTGATATTTCATGTGTGTTCCAAATTTAAGGTTCCGGCGTTTTTAGGATCTTCCTTTGCATTTTTAGGTGGATTTTATACCGTGGCCAATTTGAAACACGGGATGTACGCAACAATGAGTGCTAATGATAAAGTAGCATATGCATGCGGCGGTATTGTAGTAGCAGGCCTGTTATATCTGGTCGTTGCATTGATCTTTAAGATGGTCGGTGTAAACCGCGTCATGCGTTTTCTGCCGCCGGTAGTAACAGGACCGATCATCATCTGCATTGGTTTATCTCTTGCACCATCGGCGATCCAAAATGCATCGACCAATTGGCTGATCGCCTTTGTAGCATTGGCGGTGATCATCATCTTTAATATTTGGGGAAAGGGAATGTTTAAGATCATTCCGATCCTTATGGGTGTTGTAATTGCATATGCTTTTGCGCTGATTTTGACAGCCTGTGGTATTACGAATCCAAATGGTAAGGCGATTCTTGACTTCACTTCTATTTCCGGAGCTAAGTGGATCGGACTTCCACCGTTCCAGATGTGCAAATTTGATATTACATCCATCCTTGTTATGGCACCAATTGCTATTGCAACAATGATGGAACATGTTGGTGATATGTCAGCAATTTCTGCAACAGTTGGTAAAAACTATATCGAAGATCCGGGGTTGCATCGAACTCTGTTAGGCGATGGTCTTGCAACCGCTTTCGCAGGATTTATCGGAGGACCGGCGAACACAACATACGGCGAAAATACCGGTGTATTGGAACTGTCTCGAGTGTATGATCCGAGAGTAATTCGTATTGCAGCGGTATTCGCAGCGTTACTATCCTTTGTACCAAAGTTCTCAGCAGTGATCTCAACAATGCCGGCATCCATTATCGGTGGAGTATCATTTATGCTATATGGTATGATTTCTGCAATCGGTGTTCGTAATGTGGTTGAGAACAGAGTGGATCTTACAAAGTCCAGAAATCTGATCATTGCCGGTGTCATTTTTGTATGTGGATTAGGTTTTTCGGATGGTCTGACATTCAAAATCGGTGGTGCGACGATCACGTTGACTGCATTGGCAGTAGCCGCGATCGCCGGAATCCTGTTGAATGCCATTTTACCGGGCAATGATTATACGTTTGGCAAGAATCCGGATGGAGATCAGAGCCGCGGGGTATATGTTATGAACCACGATGACAAATAGAATCAGAGCCGTGGGGGTTATGTTATGAACCACGATGACAAATAGAAAATGATAGTTATGGTATCGAAGATTTAAGAAATATAAAGTTGTTAATTCCAACTGATTTTGGAGGTATATTATGGATAATGTAGTAGTATTTGAGCACCCGTTGATTCAGCACAAGATATCCTTGCTGCGCGATAAAAACACAGGAACCAATGAGTTTCGTCAGTTGGTTGACGAGATCGCAATGTTGGAAGGATTTGAAGCGCTGTCAGATCTTCCGGTGGAAGATGTTGAGATCGAGACTCCGATCGAGAAGTGTATGACACCAATGATCGCAGGCCGTAAACTTGCCGTTGTTCCGATCCTTCGTGCCGGTCTTGGCATGGTATCCGGCATTCTGGCATTGGTGCCATCTGCGAAAGTAGGTCATATTGGAATGTATCGTGATGAGGAAACACATGAGCCACAGGAATATTATTGCAAACTGCCGAATCCGATCGAGGAGCGTACTATTGTGGTCTGTGACCCGATGCTGGCAACAGGTGGTTCTGCAGTGGATGCGATCAATCAGATCAAGAAACATGGTGGCAAGAACATCAAGTTTATGTGCATTATTGCTGCCCCGGAGGGACTGGAGCGATTGCACAAAGAGCATCCGGATATTCAGATCTATGTAGGTCATGTAGACAGACAGCTCAATGAAAATGCATATATTTGTCCGGGTCTTGGCGATGCCGGAGATCGTATTTTTGGAACAAAATAATACGCAAATGTTTTCGAAATGTCAACTGCTTAAAAAGTGTATAAAACTACTTAAAAAAGTATATAAAATGCCTAAAAATAAGGGGTTGACGAATTTTGACAAATTGTTATAATGATACTACGAAAAAAGTCGATATATTAAGTAGTAGGGAACAGGGAGACAGGAAGATGATGGTATTTTCCTGTCTTTTTCCCTGAAATATTAACTTTTAAGATAAAAATGATAGAGAGGATGTGGTAACGATGAAGAAGATTTTGGCAGTGATCAGTGCGATGGCATTGGCGGTAAGTGCATTGACGTCATTTCAGATCGCATCAGCAGCAGAAGTTACCATCGATGGCAAGGTGTCAGAGTGGAAAGGTGTTGAAATGCAGACATCGACCAACACTAATATTGAAAAATGGGCAGTAATGCAGGATGATAAGTATGTATATTTTTATGTACAGCAGAACGGAGGCAACGAATGGGGGCTTCCGATCACAAATACTTACGTAGACATTTCCTATGCAAGCGGTCAAGGAGGGCGTAATACCCAGATTCGCTTTGTTAATATGTTGAAGGAATTTAAGGATGCCTGGTATGGTGATATTGACGGAGCGATAGGAGCTTATGAGCCAAGCAAGGAAGCGAATAAATATGAGATTGAATTTGCAATTCCGCAGACATTTTTCGTAGATGATGATTATACGATCAAATATTGCGGGGCAACGGTAAAGAGCAGTGATATTAAGAATCTTAAGGAAGTCGCAACGCCGGAGCCGACGGAAGCAGTGTATCAGGGTATTACGATCGATGGAACGTTTACTGACTGGGATGCGGTTGCACGTACAGATGTAAATGATGCTTCTTTGGAAGAGGTGGCGACCGTATTTGATGGAGATTATTTCTATATCTACATCAAGGAGAAAAGCGTTGGTTCAGCTACATCAGCCGGTGATAAGCGTAATGGTAAATATACGATCTATACAGATTTAGGTCGTAATACAACATTTAAATTGAATAAAAATTCTATTGATGGTATTGAAGGTGCCAAGGTTTCTTACTCGAACAAACAGTACGAGATTGCAATCCCGGCATCAGCCATC
Organism: Clostridium sp. OM05-6BH; assembly: GCF_003481635.1. NCBI lineage: Bacteria > Bacillati > Bacillota > Clostridia > Eubacteriales > Clostridiaceae > Clostridium > Clostridium sp. OM05-6BH. Next base: position 134,152 of record NZ_QULH01000005.1, read on the forward strand.
AAGCAGTATAAGGATACAATCTCGTTTGGCTATTATATGTCAGAGGATATGTTTGTCAAAGATATCGCTAACCTCAAAGAGAATGACAGTAAGGATAAGTCTTTTCATGGCATTAAATATGACGGGAATTATACAGACTGGGATTATTATCCGCATCAGTTAGTACAGTATTCTACGAGTGGCGGTGTTGGCGAGGATGCAGAGGCAGCGTTGTATTTAGACGGTACAACATTGTATGGACATGTACTCTCTACTTTACATAAAAATGAGCGCGAGTTCCAGCCGTTTACGATCCGCGTTAATGAGAAAGAGAAGACTTCCATTAACTTCCGCTTGGTTGCAGTTGATAAAGATGGTAAGATCAATATGAATCCTAAGTTAGAGGGGCTGGATGCAGGAACCTATGAGTTCTATCTGTGGGATCGGGATTCCGGATCGACAGCATCTAGTATCAATGACAAGGATGCACCGATTTATGGACAGATGAAATTGACCGTACGCCAGACTGCAGATGGAGTTTCGATTTCTGACGAGATGGAATACAAAGTGAATCTGGAGAAGTTGGCTGAGCATTTTGATATGGATGCTTCTGATATGAAGATGATACAGGCACAGTATATTAATATCGGACAGGAGTGGGTTACGATCGCAGGTACTTCGACAGGTGCTGCAATGGGAATTTCGCTTTGCGTATTATCTGTAGGAGCAGTGATGCTCTATCGCAAGCGCAGATCCAAGGCGAAGACGGCATAAACAGAGAGGGTGTACCGGCTCAGCGATTTGGAATGATTTGTGACAGGCAGACGGTGGTGCAGATATAAGGCAAGGTGAAGGAATGACGATAATTGCAGGAATCATATTTCTGATCGTATGGTTGTATATATTATGGGCGCTGCGACGGAGTGATCTTCCGGCGTGGCGCTTTATATGGGGAAGTTGCGGACTGTTTGTTTTGATGATGATATTTGTCAGACCCTATTGCACACAACCGCTCGCACAAGTCGTTGCAGCGATCGCAGGAGCTTTTGGCAAGATCACGGGAATGTTTAGTGCTTACTTTAAGTATGGTGTAGTGTTTGTAGATTCTCGTGCAGGTGCGATTTCGTTGTTGATCGATTTCGAGTGTTCCGGCATTTTGGAAATTATGGCATATTTGTCATTACTTGCCTTTTTTCAAGCGTATAGTCGCTATGAACGTATTGCGGTAGGAGTTATTGGAACAGTTTATATTATTCTTGCCAATGCGATACGCATCACAGTGATCGGAGTCATCATTTATTACAAGGGAATGTCAGCTTATTATATGGCACATACTTTTGTTGGAAGAATCGTATTTTATGGCTTGTCGATCATGCTGTACTTTATTGTATTTACAAAAGCACAGATTGTTCGACAGAAAGTGGGCGGATTTACGTATGGAACTAATAAATAAATTTTGCAACTCATTTTTATTTTGGGCTGCATGGATCATAATACCGGTTATGATGGAGATTGTACCATCGGTTGGAAGTGTGCTTGTATTGCTTAAAAAGCATCTATTTAAGGAAAAAATATTAAAGCCGGCAATTGATCCGGAGATTTCTTTAATAATTCCAATCTACAATTCAATGGACACATTGGAACAGTGTATTCAATCGATTGAAGACAGTGATTATCCGGATTCCAAGATCCGGATTTTCCTTGTTAATAATCAAGGGCAGGATAACAGCTTTCAAGTATTTTGCGAGTGCCAGCGGAAGTTTCCGGGGCTGCATATGCAGTGGCTCAATGCAAAACAAGGCAAATCGAAAGCATTGAATCTTGCCTTATTTAATAGTGAGGGAAAGTACATCATCCATATTGACAGCGATGGTTTATTGGAACGATCCGCCTTGCGCAATATGGTGTACCGTTTTGAAAATGATCAGTCGATCGAGTGCATGACCGGGGTTATTTTGACAGAGCCGAAGCAGGTACAGGCGTATCCGTTAGTCTTCCCACGAATTTTGCGTAAGATGGAATTTATGGAATATGCGCAGGCGTTTTTGGCAGGACGTAACTATTCGGCAGAGATCAATGCGGTGTATACGTTATCGGGTGCGTTTTCGGCGTTTCGCAAATCAGTTGTGCTGAAGTCACAGTTGTATAATACGGATACTATTTGCGAAGATACGCAGATTACGTTCCAGATGAAATATTTATTAAAGACGAAAGTTGGGATCTGCGAAGATGCGATTTTCTTTGTAGACCCGATCGAGGATCTCAATAAATTGTATACACAGAGACAGCGTTGGCAGCGCGGAAGTTTGGAAGTATCACATTTGTTTTTGAAAAACAAGTTAAAAATCAGAAATATGTTTACGAATGTAGGCGTTAGGACATTAGTGTATGACCACACCTTTGCGTTTCCACGCTTGATCTGGTATTTAGCGCTGCTCTGCTTGATGTGCTTGAATTATTCCTTTGCGCAGGTGGGATATTCCACGTTATTTTTGTATTTATTATACGTGTTGATTGGTTTTTTTTACTATATATCGACGGTTGGCTTCTTAAAGAACTTTAAGGAGATTCGGAAATATTATGCAAAGCAGTGGTATGTATTGCCATTGCTGCCACTATTCAATCTGGCAGTGTTCTTTATTCGCTTTGCAGGCGTGGTAAATAGTATTAATACCAATAGCGCGTGGAAAACAAAGAATTTTACGCAGGAAAAGGATAGTCTGTGCAAAACAATAACCGATGATTTTGCGGTTGTAATGCGTTTTATCCGCAAGATCAGGGCAATTGTCAATAAACCAGAGGAACACGTATAGAAAGGCGAGGGGCTGAAGTGAAAAGTAATAAACTGAAAGAGCTATTGATCAACAGCAAGACGATTTCATTCACGATCATTATTATTGTAGGTGTGCTGGCATGGGTGGGCAATCAGCAGATGAAGTCTTATGAGGACAGCATTTTGTCAATCTATGCAGAGCAGCAGGATGCGTATGTTCAGCTTGTTCTTGACCAGATCAATGTGTTGGACGACCGCAGTGATGAAGAGATTGTGACGAAGATATTAGGCTCGTTGGATGCATCCAGTCGTAAATATTGGACATTGACGAAGAATAAAGCCCTTTTGTTTGTAAAAGATGTCACAGAGACCAACCGATATAAGGGACTTACATCTAATACTTTTTTTTCCGGAGACAGTGCGACCAAATTTTTACAAAGTCTGGCGGTGAATAAAGTATCTCATAAGATCATTCAGATGGGGGATGACCGTTATGTGGCATCCGGTGTGATCTTTGGCTATAACGGAGCACGTTATACAATATGCTTATTGACGAATGACACGGTTATTTTGGATAATAATTCCTTTATGGCCTCCAAGATCGGGTTGTCGGTATTCATTAATGGAATTTTGATCATATTGCTGCTTTCTACAATGGTGTTTAGTATTTTATCAGATATTCGCAAAAATAAGCTCGCTAAGATGAAAGCACATACAGAGGAGCTTAACCGTATTGTTGAACGGCAAACCGAAACGATCAAGGCGATGGATTATTATCATACCCGGTGGAATGTGTACCATATCCGGCTGATGGATGTGTTTGTCCAAAAATTAGGACAGAGAAAAGTGACGCCAATTACACTTGTACGGCTTTCATTTGCTTCGGAAGCTGCGAAAAAACAGTTTTTAGAACGGGCACAGGTGCTGTTGGATGAAAAGATCATCCGTTTTGATGCAGAAGATTTAGGCGTTGTATTGATCTTTATCCAATATCGTATGGAGGAAGCGGTACAGGCACTGCACAGACTTCCGGGAAGTGAGGAGATGTTTAACGTCGAGGAGACGATGGCGAAAGAAGATGAGGAACTATCGCTGCAGGCCGTGTATGTTCAGTTTCAGAAGGCATTGCGCGAACGAAAGGAGAAGAAACATGCATAGTGGAGCGATCAATCGAGAATATAAATTTAAGTTTTACCTGAATGCCAATCATTATATTATTATTGATGGTAAAGAGGGAGAACAGCATCCGCATACGTGGGAATTTATGGTTCACATTCGAATGAACGGTCAGAAATTTGTGCAGTTTGATGCATATGAAAAAGCCATTGATGAGTATTTCAATCAATATCAGAATCATTTGATCAATGAGATTGAGCCGTTTGACCATATTATTCCAACATTGGAAAATATGTCTGATTATTTTGTGCGTGCGATCAAAAAGATCGTACAAAATCTGGATGGAGAACTTGTCCGAATGGAGAGTAGTGAGACACCGACGAGAAGTTATGTGATCAATTTTGAACACAATGAGGATTATTTGGAAAGTGTGCGCAGGCATTCCGATCATCAGATGAGTGAGATTATTGATGAGGTGTTGGATCGAGTGATTGAGTAGCGAGGAGAGAGTGCAGTGAAGAAAAATGCAGGCATTGTATTGGCTATGATATTATATGCATTTCTGGCAATAGGGATTGTGTTTGTAATATATATAGGTGGGACGTATCCGGTGGGAGCAGATGCGATGAGCCATGTATATAAGGGAAATGTATTATATCATAATATCAGCCGGGGAAATTGGTATCCGCTTTATGATAATTTGTGGTACAACGGAGTTCAGATGTTGCGTTACTGGGCACCACTTCCGGTGTATTTTTCAGCGTTTTGTCAATTCCTAGCAGGTGGAAGTGATATTAACGGATATTTGATATATATATCCTTAGTGTTTTATGGTGGGGCATTGGTCTGGCTATATATAGGGATTCGCCAACAACGAATTATGCTAGGCACTTTTGTGGGTGTTTTATGGTTTTTCCTGCCAAATAATCTTTATACGTTGTTTGTAGTAGGACATTTAGGTCGTGCTTTGCTAATGGTTTTTCTGCCATTAATATTGTACTTCATAGAAATCAGTTTAATAAAGGGAAGATGGCAGACGGTATGTAAAATAGTTCCGGTTTATGCGTGCATGTTGTTGTGTGATTTAGAATATGCGGCTGTGTTTGCGATGATCATGTTGAGTTATCTTTTGATCTATCGTATCATCAACCATCAAAAAGGTCGTTGTATTCCAATTATGTGTGCAATGCTCTTGGGCTTTGCGTTGATAGGAATATGGCTTGTGCCATCGCTGCGTGGTGGGAAATTAGCGGACGATGCGTTGCGTATGATGAAAGGATATTTTCAAGACGCAGTTATTTCTCTGGATCCGGTAAGAAGACTTACGCGAGGCAATGTTGATTATTATTTTGGCCTGTCTGTGTTTTTGCTGGCTGTTTTCGGCGCAGTTTGTGGCAAGAAAAGGTCATTGCACGGTTTCTGGGCAGGATTGATCTTTTTTGCATGCACGACAACGTCTATGTGTGCTATTCTTGCAAAAATACCGGGAGGACGTTATATATGGATGCTGCAGTTTATTTCGATTGCCCTGTGTTTTATATTATATAGTTTTGTGACCTGGGATACGTTGAAACGTGGATTTGTTGTTATTTGCTGCATTATATTAGTTGTCGACATTGTTCCGTCTTATACGTTGATCTATCACGGAAAAGGAACACTAACGGCAAGCGAAAATATGGAGCAGAGTGCACAGGGAACATTGATTGCAAAGGCTCGTAAAATCACCAAGCAGCGCGCAGCATTGATTGACGGAAGTACGCTTGGAGCGATGGCACCATATTTGTTGACAGACTATAATGGAGCGAAAGTTCCGGAATCATTTGGAACCGGATGGCGGGCAGCAACAACATCGAACAATATTGCTCGTTTGAATGATGCTGTTGAGGAAGGATTTTATTTGTTTTTATTTGATCGATGCCTCGAATTAGGTGATGATACTGTGTTGATCAAGAAAAGTGAGCTTCGAGATCCGGATAAAGATCTGATTGAAGTGACCGAATGTGCCCAAAAATTAGGATACATACTGGCGGCATCGAATGATAGTTATTTGCTTTACCATATAAAAACTTATGAGCAGTTTGGTACGACTTGTCAATATGAGGGGTTAGCTATCGGTTCGTCTTCCGATTTCTTAGCATATGGTTATCCGAATATAGAACCGGGGGACTCGAATAATGTAAATGATTATTCGTATGATAAATTATCAAAATATAAAGTGATTTACTTGTCAGGTTTTACGTATGATGATAAAGATAAGGCTGAAAAGATGCTTTTGAAGCTAAGTGAGGCGGGGGTTAGGATTATTGTAAATGGAGATGGAATACCTGATAATCCACAAACTAACATCAAAGAATTTATGGGTGTGGAATGTCAGGATATTTATTTTCAGAATGGATACCCTGTGCTTTATACAAAGGAGGGGGAACTGGATACGTCATTATTTGACGTAGATAAAAGAAATTGGAAAACAGTTTATTTGAATGGTCTGGATAATACAATGGGATATTTATATGATACGGGAGTAAAAATTGATTTTGCGGGAAACGTCGAGAATGATAATATTGTATTCTTGGGAATTAACTTAACGTATCATTATTTCCTGACTAGAGATGAGTCAGTTGGGAAGTTTTTAGGCAGCTTAATGGATGATGCCTTGGCTGAACTTCCGGATCGGGCATTGGTTCCATTAGATATTGCGCATGCCGGAGATCAAATTATCATCATTAGTCCGCAGGATCAGGTTAATACGACAATTGCGTATCAAGATATTTTTGATAGCAGCGAAAAGATTCACTCGGTTCATAATTTGTTGGAAGTAAACAGTGGAGAAACAAAGATTACGTTGAAGTATCCATATTTTTGGCCGGGGATGATAGTTTCAATATTTGGTGTGATCGGTTGGATTTTGTTTGGTGTATGGATGCGGAAACGACAAATCTTAAACAAATCTTAATGAAAAACCACCTTGAATCTTAATGAAAAAATCGGTATCCTTAATCTTGTAAGTGGCATGTAGATTTCTGAGATGGATTTGAGGGGAATATCTGGAAATGCTATCGAGCTTACGTTGTTGTAGTAGAGATTCTAATAAAAAATCTTACATGTTTCAAAAGAGCAGGTGTCCATATCTTCGGACATCTGCTCTTTCTCCGTTCTGCAGTTCCTTTTATTTAATAGGAAATTGCTCGTAATGTTACGTTATGCCACCAAGAATTGCTTTAGCAATTCTTGCAAAGCAAAGCGCAGGCTTTGCTTTTTTATGCTTCAAGTGCTTTGATATCTGCAACAATTTGTTCTACGGTCAAATGATTCTCTTTGACAACCTCGTTAGGGTCGTAGCGATCCAAAAATTCCTTTTTCAGTCCATAGTTCCGTACTTTGATGTTCGAAGTACCGTAGTATCTGGCAATTTTCTCGCCAAAACCGCCATCCAAAATGCCATCTTCGATGGTCAGAACGAGATCATGATCTTCTTTGAGCTTATCCAACAATTCGGTATCGAGTCCGGTGATGTAGTATGGATTGATCACGGTTGCCTGAATGCCGGTTTCTGCTTCTAACTGAGAAGCAGCTTCGCAGGCAAGTCCGTAAAAGGTACCAAGACCAAGAATGGCAATTTTGGACCCTTTTTTGGTTACCTCATATTTGTTGAGCTTACTAAAATCTTTGGTAACCGGTGTGCCGGTGGATACCATAGCACCGCCCGGAAGCTTGATAGCAACAGGAAGTTCGGTCTGTTCTAGGCTCCAATCCAGCATGGCAATATAATCCTCTTTGGAGGTTGCTGCCAAATAAACAAGGTTTGGAATGTTTGCCATCATTGGAATGTCATACAAACCTAAATGTGTAACGTCATTCATGCCATAAACCGTACCGCAGAAAGTAACGATCGTTGCAGGACTGTTATTGATACATAAATCCTGAGAAATCTGGTCGTAGGTTCTCTGTACAAAGGTGCTGTAAACACCATAGACAGGTTTGCCGCCATTTGCAGCAATACCGGAGGCAAGAGCTACTGCGGTTTCTTCGGCAATGCCGACATCGACGAATTGCTTTCCGGCTTCTTTTCGTTTATCTTCTGTAAAACCAAGAATAGTAGGAGTTCCGGAAGTGATCGCTACAACGGCAGGATCTTTTTTCATCTTGTCTAACAGGTATTCTGCTGTAACAGAAGAATAATCTTCTTCCGCATCTTGGAACAGTGCCTCACCGGTTTTGATATCAAACGGCGCGCAGTAATGCCAGTTCTCTTTATGCTCCTCGGCTGGTGCGTATCCTTTACCTTTCAGTGTGTTGATATGGACAACAACCGGTTTATTGCTGTCTTTTACTTGGGAGAAGGCATCGATCAAAGAGGCTGTGTCATTGCCCTGATCAACATAAACATAGTCTAATCCCATTGCACGGAATAAGTTGCATTCAGCCTGACCTTTCGTGTCGCGAAGCAGCTTGAGATTGCCGTAAAGACCGCCATGATTCTCGGCGATGGACATATCGTTATCGTTTACGACAATAATGAAGTTGCCGTCTAATTCTGCAGCATAATCTAATCCCTCTAAAGCTTCGCCACCGCTCAAAGAACCATCACCGATGACAGCGATCACGTTGCCGTCTTCGCCACTTAGATCTCTTGCTTTGGCAAGTCCACAGGCGAGGCTGACAGAGGTAGACGTGTGACCGACGGTAAAGAAGTCGTGTTCACTTTCGTTTGGATTGCTGTATCCGGACACGTCCTCAAAATGTTCTTCGTATAAATAAGCATCTTTACGTCCCGTCAACATTTTGTGCGGATAAGACTGATGTGATACATCGTATACGATCTTATCTTTTGGTGATTCGAAAACGTAATGGAGTGCGATCGTTGCCTCCACCATACCGAAGTTCGGCCCGAAATGACCGCCGTGTTTGCTCAAACGGTTTAATAATGCAGCACGCATTTCGTCTGCCAAAGTATGTAACTGTTCTACGGATAATTTCTTTACATCTTGTGGTCCATTAATCTGTTCTAAGTACATGAATTTTCCTCCCATGATAATTTTCCTGTTTTGACTGCAACTTCGTAGCGGGAAATTTTATAATCCAGTTTACTTATTGCAGCTTGTAATTGTTTCTGTTGTTCTTCTAAATTGCGTCTCTGTTCCTGCAGCAGTTCGAGACGCGCACCGAAAGTCTGGTCGCCCTGTTGGTACAGTTCAACGTATTCAATCAATGCTTCTACCGGCAGCCCGGCGCTGCGCATACAGATGACAAGTTCGACCCAGCTTAGATCAGATTCCTGATAATCGCGGATGCCACTTGCTGTTCGCGTTACTTTCGGAATCATGCCGACACGTTCATAGTAACGCAGAGTATCCTGTGAAATGTTGTATTTTTGACTCACTTCTTTGATGGTCACGGTAGTCACCTCCTGCTTCTTAGTGTAACACTTGGAGTAGACTCCAAGTCAACCCCTATTTTAGCAATAGGAAAAAACTATAACACATAAAAAATAATTCCAATAGGTAAAATAGGAAATAGCAATTGACAGTGTAAGAGGGAATCCTTATAATAATGCCTACAGGTTTACTAGGAATTAAACGGCGCCTGACAGCCAAGACTTTGTGTGGAGAAAGGATTATGCTATATGGAAAGAGAAATTGAGACAAAATGTTTGCATTTAGAGGAAGATGAAGGTAAAACAGATCATTTTGGTGCGATCAGTTACCCTATTTATCAGACAGCGACGTATGCACATCCGGGAGTAGGACAAAGCACCGGGTACGATTACAGTCGTTTGCAGAATCCAACCAGAGAACATTTAGAGAAAATGGTGGCTTCTTTGGAAGGTGGAATTGATGCGCTGGCACTTTCGAGTGGAATGGCGGCAATATCATTACTGATGGAGCTGTTCAAGCCGGGAGATCATATTATCGCTGATTCGGATCTGTATGGAGGATGCATTCGTTTGTTTCAAAACGTCTCGGATAAGAACGGCATACAATTTTCAAATATTGATTGCTGCAGAGAAGATATTGAATCGTATATTACAGAACAGACGAAAGCAATCTATATTGAAACACCGACTAACCCAATGATGAATGTAACGGATATAGCGGAAACAGCAGAAATCGCACACAAGCACGGTTTGTTGTTGATTGTGGATAATACATTTTTATCGCCATATTTCCAGAATCCGCTGAAACTTGGTGCAGATGTTGTAGTACATAGTGGTACGAAGTATTTGGGAGGACACAATGACACGCTTGCGGGATTTTTGGTAACCGGTCGAGAGGACATCAGCGAAAAACTTCGCTTTTTGATCAAGACAACGGGAGCGGGACTAGCACCTTTTGATAGCTGGTTGATCCTGCGAGGTATTAAAACATTGGGGATTCGCATGGACCGTGCCGCTGATAATGCTTTGGAAATTGCCAAATGGCTGACGGCGCAGGATGTTGTTACGAAAGTGATTTATCCGGGACTGCCGGATCACCCGGGCTATGAGATCATGAAAAAACAGGCGCGTGGTTTTGGTGCAATGTTGACATTTCAATTGAAGGATAAAGAAAGTGCGCTGTCTGTATTAGAAAAGGTTCGCATGATCCGTTTTGCAGAGAGCCTTGGTGGAGTGGAGACGTTGATCACCTATCCGGCGACACAAACGCATGCAGATGTTCCACAGGAAATTCGAGAAAAGAATGGAATTACAGATGCGACACTTCGCCTGTCGGTGGGGATTGAGAATGTCAAAGACCTGTTGGCAGAACTGGAAAGCGTGTTTGCTTCTTTATAAAATAGCGTGTTTATTTACTGGTGGTATATTCGGCTGAAAATGCAGGATGATCATAGAATAGATTGCTAGCAAATGCAGCATGGTGATAGAAAGGATTGATAGCAATGGCAGAAAGAAATTTGGATTTTGACGCGATAGTCAATCGTAAAAATACCGATTGCTTAAAATATGATTTTGCAAAACGAAGAGGTATGCCGGAAGATGTGCTCCCGTTGTGGGTGGCAGACATGGATTTCAAGACGTCTTCTTATATTGAGGACGCTGTGATAGAACGTACGAAGCATGGTATATTTGGCTACAGTGAAGTGCAGACCCCTTATTTTGAGACGGTGCAGGCTTGGATGAAAAAACATCACGACTGGGACGTTCAGGAAAAATGGCTTATCAAAACGCCGGGCGTTGTTTTTGCGCTGGCAATGGCGGTAAAGGCGTATTCTGAGCCGGGAGATGCCGTGATGCTGCAGCAGCCGGTGTATTATCCGTTTTCGGAGGTGATCGCCGACAATGGTAGAAAGGTGGTCAGCAACGACCTGTACAAAGGTGATGACAACCGTTATCACATAGATCTGGAGGATTTTGAACGTAAGATTGTAGATAACGACGTTAAGCTGTTCCTGCTTTGCAATCCGCATAATCCGGTTGGGCGTGTGTGGACGAAAGAAGAGCTCACTGCGATGGGGGATATTTTGGTAAAACATCATGTTACGGTTGTGAGTGATGAGATTCATGAGGACTTTGTATTTCGAGGAAAGCATCAGGTGTTTGCGGCGATCAAGGAAGAATTTGCGCAGATCAGCGTGACCTGCACGGCGCCGAGCAAAACGTTTAATATTGCCAGCATGATGATTTCGAATATCTTTATCCCAAATAGAGAGTTAAAGGCAAAGTTCCGGGCGCAGCTTGATGCGGCAGGAATTAGTCAGCTTAATGTACTGGGGTTGGTTGCGTGCGAGGCGGCATATGCACACGGAGAAGAGTGGTATGAGGCAATGCACTCATATGTTGCCGACAATATTGCCTTTACAAAGGAATATGTTGAAACGCAGCTTCCGGGCGTGTCTATGGTAGACCATGAGGGTACTTATCTGGTCTGGCTGGATTTCCGCGAAACCGGATTGAGTGTGGATGAGCTGGAGGATCTGATCGTACACCGGGCAAAATTATGGCTCGACAGTGGCAGCATCTTTGGCGATTGCGGCAAAGGGTTCCAGCGTATCAATGTGGCATGTCCACGTGCAACGTTACAAGAGGCACTTGACCGTATTAAGACGGCACTGCAGGAGAGTGAGGCGCAGTAATGGCTTGTATCAAGCACTGCGTCTCATAGATGATCCCTATTAAATTGGTATCTTACACAAGCATTGTCATGTATATAGGAATATACAATATGTTATCTTTTTGCATAAGATCTTTCGTATAAATAATATATCTGTCCTGCATTTTCAATTGATACTTTTTTACGAAGTAATCAAATGATTTGTGCGAGGTGTAGGAGGAAGACTTCACCTCGATGGGACAGATTTTTTTATTCTTAACGGTCAAAAAATCGATCTCGTATTTTTTCTCATTACTCTCATCAGAAGGTGTATAGCGATATTCATGAAAATATAGGTCGTGTCCAGATGCTTTCAGCATTTGTGCTACCATATTTTCAATGATCATTCCCTGATTGATACCAAGTTTCCCAAAAATCAGAGATTTGTAGATATTTTCATCTACGTTATCCTGGCTTTTCATAATCTGCGTTACTAACAGTCCGGTATCGCCCATATAAAGCTTAAAATTGCTTCGATCAGCAAAGAGTTCCAAGGCGATTTCGGGTTTTGTAACATGGATACATTCATTGCCGATCATGGATTCTGCCACAAAATTTACAGCATTGATATAATTCTGATAACGCGCATTTTTGTCAATCAATGAAAATTTAAAATGCGAATTTTTGTTTTCCAGTTGCTCTGGAATCGTACGAAAAATGATGGAAGCTCGCTGATTGTTTTCGGAATCGTATTTGTATAGATCCTCTTCGTACAAACTCAAAATATTACGTTTTACGAAATCAATCTGTGTGAAATCTTTGCCGGCAATATAGGCATCTACAGCCTGAGGCATTCCGCCAACTACCATATAAGTGCGGAATTTGTTCATGAGCTGTCGATGGATGCTGTCACCGAGTGGTTTGCGTTTTATGAAAGCGTCCTTGATTGCTTCATAGGAAACGGTATCATCGGTTGCCCACAAAAATTCTTCGAAATCCATAGGATACATTTTAAGTTTGTATTCTTCGGATGGAATCAGAATGTTTTGGACATTTTTATGAATAGAGATCAAAGAGCCGGTTTCGATATATTCATACCTTCCATCCTGTACTAAATATTTTATGGCCTGTCTTGCCCATGGAAACAACTGCACTTCGTCAAAGATAATGACGCAGTTTTTGCCATGGAGTGATCGCCCTTTAAGCAGAAATAAATTGCGGAAAAAGGTATCAAGGTCATTGATATTATTTATAAAGTTGTCTTTTATGTCTGTACTTTCGCGTGCAAAGTCCAATAACATATAATCATCATATTCTGCTTTCGCAAATTCTTCTACAATGGTACTTTTTCCGATTCGTCTTGCACCTTCGATCAACAGAGCGGATGAACCGGCCGATATTTCTTTCCATTTTAAAAGCTTTTGGTATAATTTTCGTTTAAATAACATGATGGGTTCCTTTCTACAGTGCATTAGTCGCTTAAATCACCGTTTTATAAGCTTTATTGTAATATAGTTTTCCACAAATAACAACCTGTATTCACGAAAATAAGAAAAGTTTTTGTATGAATATTCACGAAAATGAGAAATGTTTTGCTTTGAATATTCACGAAAATAAGAAATGTTTATTCCTAATTCCTCACGAAAATGAAAAAAGCTGCGTGACATATTCTGTGAAATATGACGATACAGAATGTCACTGACAAAATTTTGATAAATTGTTGATAATTCCTATTGACAATATAGGAAAAGGTGAATATAATTACAAATATCATAAATTGATAAAACCTATCGAAAAACTAGGAATACAAAGAGCGCAATGGAAAGGGGGAGCAACGTGAGTAATACATATCATGATCTGCAACAATCCCATCCCTGCTTTGGGGGGCATAAAAATAATGTGGGACGCATTCATTTGCCGGTGAGTCCGGGGTGTAACATTGCTTGTCGTTTCTGTGATCGTGTTATAAACGATGTAGAGGAAAGACCTGGTGTCACATCGAAAGTGATCACGCCGACAGAAAGTTTAGAGATCCTGGATAAGGCATTGAGGCTTTGTCCGGAGATTACCGTGGCTGGTATTGCGGGACCGGGAGATACATTAGCCTCTGACTATGCGCTGAAGACGTTTCGCGGTGTCAAAGAACGATTCCCACAGCTTATTAAATGTATGAGCACCAATGGATTGCTTTTGGAAGAGAAAGCAGAAGAAGTGATCGAAATAGGAATTGATTCCCTGACAGTAACTGTTAATGCAGTGGATCCGGAGATCGAAGCTAAGCTGAATAAATACATTATTTATCATGGTAAACGTTATGATGGTGTAGAGGGCGCAGAAATCCTCATTAAAAATCAGTTGGCGGGCATACGAAAAGTTGCGTCTGCCGGGATTACCATAAAGGTCAATACGGTGTTGGTGCCGGACATCAACGGAGATCATATTGCAAAGATCGCTAAGACAGTAAAAGAGGCCGGCGCAAAAATATATAATATCATACCGTTGATTCCACAGTATGAATTGGTGGATCAGACAGCACCGACCTGTAGTCAGATCGATGGGGCGAGAACAACGGCTTCCCAATATATTGACGTATTTAGACATTGCCAGCACTGCCGGGCGGATGCAGTTGGAGTTCCGGGCAGATCAGAATATGGAGATCAGATTTATCAAAGAAAACTGCGTGTGCGGGAAACATTTTCACATGGTTAGGAAAGGATGATGTCGATGCAAAATGATAGGAAGATCCGCGTGGCAGTGGCATCTTCGGATGGCATTGTGGTTAACAGTCATTTTGGAAGAGCACGTGATTTTTATATCTACGAGGTGTCCGAAAATGAGGACACCGTACTTTTGGAAAAGCGTGAGCTCGTACCGATCTGTGAGGCCGGTAATCATGATGAGGGAAGATTACAGGATAATGTAAAACGTTTATCGGACTGTGATTATGTAGCAGTGAGCCGTATTGGTATGGGTGCACTGCGGGTTATGAATGAGTATGGAATAGCTGCAATGGAATTGCCGGGGGAGATTGAAGATTCCCTGCATCGCATTGTGGTATATGACCAAATACAAGGATTAATGACAACAAGGTAGGATCCTGGATAGGATAGGAATGGAGGAGACAATGGCAGAATTGAGACAGATTGCAATTTATGGCAAAGGTGGAATTGGAAAGTCTACAACAACACAGAACCTGACTGCAGGACTTGTAGAACACGGTAAGAAAGTAATGGTTGTTGGCTGTGATCCGAAGGCTGATTCTACAAGATTACTACTGGGCGGTCTGGCGCAAAAGACGGTTTTGGATACGATCCGTGATGAGGGAGAAGATGTCGAATTAGATAAGATCGTGCGTGAGGGCTACGGCGGCACGCGATGCGTTGAGTCCGGTGGACCGGAACCGGGTGTAGGCTGTGCAGGACGAGGTATTATCACGTCGATCAACATGTTGGAAAATCTCGGAGCCTATACGGATGATCTGGATTATGTATTTTATGATGTTTTGGGAGACGTTGTCTGCGGTGGATTTGCAATGCCGATCCGCGAGGGCAAAGCAAAGGAAATATATATTGTGGCAAGTGGCGAGATGATGGCGCTGTATGCAGCTAACAACATTGCCAAGGGTATCAAACGTTATGCGCGTACCGGTGGCGTCAGACTGGGCGGTATTATCTGCAACAGCAGAAATGTAGATCGCGAGCTGGATCTTTTACGTGCTTTTGCAAAGGAATTGGGAACGCAGTTGTTGTATTTCGTGCCACGTGACAATATCGTACAGCGAGCTGAGATCAACAAAAAGACGGTGATCGAATATAAGCCGGATTCCAATCAGGCGCAGGAGTACCGCAATTTAGCAGAAGCTGTCATTAATAATACAAAATTTGACATTCCAACGCCGATGACGCAGGAACGCTTAGAGGAAATTCTACTGGAATTTGGTTTGATGGATTCTGCGGACGATTATCATATTTGATCAGAGCAATAGAGAAAGGATGGACATTGCATGGGAAAGATTTATAGATCAATTACAGAATTAGTTGGAAAAACACCGTTGTTGGAGCTGGCAAATTATGAAAAGAAACATGATCTTCCGGCAAAGCTTCTTGTAAAATTGGAGTATTTCAACCCGAATCAGAGCATTAAGGACCGCACTGCATTAAACATGATCGAGGAAGCGGAGAAAAAAGGCTTGATCAAGCCGGGAGATACTTTGGTAGAGACAACGAGTGGAAATACCGGAATCGGTCTGGCAGCGATCGCAGCAACCAAAGGATATAAATTCCGTGTATACATACAGGATCAGGTTAGTGCGGAACGTTTTCAGGTGATCAAGGCGTTTGGCGCGGAAGTTATCAAATTGTCGGAAGAACCGGTTATCGTGGAAACAATGGAAAAGACGGGTGGGGATTTTATTGCTGCTGTAGCGGCACTGAGAGATCAAGTATTGGCGAAAGAGGAAGGCATCTTTTTCGTTGATCAGCTTTCTAACCCGGCCAATCCGGCAGTCCATGAATCAACGACCGGTCCGGAAATCTGGGAAGATACCAATGGTAACGTTGATATTCTGGTGGCAAGTGTAGGTACCGGCGGAACCGTTTCAGGAACCGGTAAGTATCTGAAGTCTAAAAATCCGGACTTGTATGTAGTGGCATTGCAGCCAGGTAAAAATTCATTGCCAAGCCCTGAAAACCCGGCGCCGGAAGAGATTATGGGTGTGCACCCATTTGCCGGAGTGCCGAGAGAAATGGTACCGGAGATCATGGATATGGACATTTATGATGAACGCTATGATGTGGAGACGCCGGATGCGTACCGTGTGACACGCGAAGTTGCCAAAACAGATGGAATTCTGGTTGGAACATCATCCGGTGCAGCAATCTTTGCGGCAACGGAGATAGCCAAACGACCGGAAAATGCCGGCAAAAATATTGTCGTTATCCTGCCGGATACAGGACTTCGTTATCTGTCTACGAATTTGTTTAATGAGGATTTTGAGGTATAGACAGGAAACCAAGCAACAACGCAAATTGGCAGATCATAAGGCTGGAGGAACAGCATGGGAAAATATTTGATCGCAGTTGCTACTTCAGATGGGGTGCATGTCGACACACCTTTTGGAGAAGCAGAGCGTTTTGAAGTATATGAAATTACAAAGGATGCATATTGCAAACTGGAAGAGAGAACGGTAGTGCAGCATGATGAAGGTGTCCTAAAAGACGGACAGGACGCAGATCTGCGATCACAGGCCAATGACACAGAGCATTGCGGATGTGATGCCGGTGGTCATTTCTGTGAAGGCAGTAATGACCGTGTAGAGTGTGTCACGGACTGTACCTTTGTCGTATGCAGCAAGATTGGTTTTCATATGCAGAAGCTGCTTGCAAAGCATGCTGTAACTGCGTTTGACGTGGAGTGCACTATTGATGAAGCTCTTCACAAAATAGGGTGTTATTTAGCAAGACAAAGAAAGGCTTGGTGACGAATATGAAAATATCCACAAAAGGACGATATGCGATCAAGCTAATGCTCGATCTGGCGCTTTACAGCAAGGGGCAGCCGGTAAAGATCAAGGAAATCGCAAAAAGACAGGGGATTTCCGAAAAATATCTGGAGCAGATCGTGGCGACGCTCAATAAAGCTGCCCTTGTGAAAAGCATTCGCGGTTCTCACGGTGGGTATATGTTGAGTGAGCCGCCGAGAAATTATACTGTGGGACGCATTCTGCGTACTATGGAGGGAAATCTATCCCCGACAGACTGTGTTGGTGCCAATGGTTGGCCTTGTGAAAATAAGGCAACCTGTGTCAGCTTGATCATTTGGCAGAAATTAGACGAGGCGATCAATGGTGTGTTAGAGGGTATGACTCTGGAAGATTTGGTGGAATGGCAGCAAAATCTATGGACAGATCAATATGTGATCTAGCAGCAAAATTGTAAATCATTGACGCATTGCGAGAAAGGAATGAAAGATTGTTATGGCGAAAAAGCAGTATTCCGGTGTGAGAGAAAGTAAACCGGGCAGAATTAATGATTTAGGAACGACGGGAAAAGAAGTCGAGGAGCAGTTTCGAAAAGGCTGTTTGAAAAAAGCAGACCGAACGTTTGCACAGGGATTGCAGTGCCAGCAGATCAACAGTATGGCGGCATTGATGTCTTTGGAAGACTCTGTATTTATTTCGCACTCCCCGCAGGGATGTGTTGGCTGTTCGATCATGGCAGTGGATATGTTCCGTGTCGGTCAGGCGCACCGCGGCATTAAAAATATCCGCAATCCACGCATTATCGTATCAAATGTGGATCAGAAAAGCGTCGTGTTTGGCGGCGAACAGAAACTTCGCGAGGCAGTGAAAAAGGCAGTGGAACGTTATCATCCGAAGCTTGCCTTTATCTATGCTTCCTGTGCCTCCGGTATTATTGGAGATGATATCGATGCGATCGCATATGATTTGCAGGAAGAGTATCCGGACACCGTTTTGGTGCCGATCCATTGTGAGGGCTTTAAGTCCAAAATCTGTGCTTCCGGTTTTGACGCAGCATTTTTAGCGATCAATAAGTATATCCTCAAGAAAGAGAGTGTACCGAAAGAAAAAGGACTGGTAAATCTATTTGCACCGACAACGGTTAGTTACGCTGATCAGAAAGAGATGGAGCGTATGCTGCACAATATTGGTGTGGAGGTAAATTACATACCATTTTATAGTTCTCTGGAGAAGATCAAGCGCATTCCGGCAGCCGAGGCATCTACTTCGATCTGTAAAGTATTTGCAGATGAATTTATGAAAACATTATGGGAAGATTATGAGATCCCATATTCGCATACGGTGATGCCGATCGGTATCCGTAATACCGAAAAATGGTACCGCGGTATTGCAAAAGTGCTGGGCAAGGAAGAGGAAGTCGAAGAGATCATTGCGAAAGAGCGAGAGCGTATCATGCCGCTTGTTCAGAAACTTCGTGACAGACTGCACGGTAAGCGGGTATTTATCTGTGGCGGTACCGGGCGATCTTTTGCGGCAGCAGCTTTGATCGATGATTTTGGCATGGAATTGGTGGGATTAGAGACACCAACCTATGATGAAGATGCACAGACAGATATCGAATATCTCAATGGCATTCATAAAGACTTCGTCGTTGATATTGCCAATATGCAGCCATTCGAGCAGGTCAATCTTGTGAATAAATTAAAACCGGATGCTTTTATTGGTGTTCCGGACTGGGCGGCTAAGCTTGGCATTCCGACTACACATGTATTGGACGGTAAGCGTCCGACGATGGGATATGACGGTCTGATCTATCTTGGCAACAAAATTGCAGATCAGCTGCAAAATCCGGGATTTAATGTAAAGTTAGCACAACATAGTAAATTACCATATAAGGATTCGTGGTATGAGCAGGATGCATTTAAGTATATCAAGAAATAAAGAAAGGCAGGAAAAGATATGTCACAGGTTACAGAAAATCCAAAGGGCGGCTGTGTTTTAGCAGGCATTAATTCTGTATTAGGAGCGATCGACCGTGTGTGTCCGATCTATCATTCAGGACCGGGCTGCTGTATGCAGACTACAGCAGCAGATCAAGGGCAGTCCGGACACAAATCTTCTCGTTTTGTGTCATTTGTATCACTGCCTTCTACCAATATGTTGGAAAAAGAAGTTGTTTTTGGCGGTACTGAAAAACTGCGCACAACTGTTCAGGGGGCTATTGATATTATTGATGCGGATGCATATTTTGTATTGACGGGATGTACCGCAGGAATTATCGGTGATGACATTGTCAGCGTTACAGAAGAATTTCAGGACAAGGGGTATTCCGTATATCCGATCGAGACGCCGGGCTTTGTCGGAGACAGCAATCTCGGCTATGAAACGGTTTGGACGACGATGATCAATCAGGTGATAGAAGAAGATGTGCCGAAAGATGATAAATTGGTTAATATTTTCGGGATCATCCCGTATCATGATCCGTTTTGGAGCGGTGCGCTTGAGGAGATCGATCGTATTTTATCTGCGCTAGGTCTTAAGGTAAATACGTTCTTTACAAAGCATCAGGGTATTGAAACGATCCGCAAATGTTCCGGTGCAGCACTGAATATCATCATCAATCCATGGCTGTTTAAGGGCCCGGCCAAAAAGATGGAACAAAAATTTGGTATTCCAAGCATCCGCGTTCCGGGCTTATTTGTCGGGGCAACCGACACGACAAAATTTGTCAGACAGGTAGCAGAGGCAATGCACTTGGATCAAGAGATCGTGGATAAAGTGATCGCTGCGGAAGAAGAATATGTTTATGATTATTTAGCGCAGTCTGTCGGAGTGGTTAGCTGGAAGCGTTTTGCGGTTGTGGCAGATGCTAACAACGCTGTGGGTATCACCAGATATCTGGCAAATGATTTTAGTTTTACGCCGGTGCTTGTCATCGTGTCAGAACCACTGTTCCGTCAAGAGGATAAGGATCGCATTGTGGCACAGATTGAGGATTTGGAATATGCGAAACCGCCAAAGGTGATCTTTGCATCCGATCAGTATGAGATCAATCAGGCACTGCGGGAAGAGGAAGAAGAGATCACGCTGTTGATCGGCAGCAGCAATGAACGCGAGGTGGCATTGGAAAAGGATATTCAGTTTATTCTGGCAGCCTTTCCGATGAATGAACGTTTGGTGTTTAATCGTACGTATGCAGGTTATCGGGGCAGCCTGACATTCACAGAGGATCTGTACGACAATCTGTAATTCTGTTTTTTGATGAAGAAGGAGTTTGATCTTCTGAAAAAGAAATTTTATCAATCAGAAAAGAAGATAGTTGACAAATCCTACACAAGGAGTATACTATTGTTAATTTCATAATAATAAACCGTTGAAGCGGAGATAAAAATGAAAGAGGCGCTTACAGAGAGTGGGGATGCTGAGAAACCACAGAGAGCTGTTCATTAAATGGACCGCAGAGGGCATGGTCAAAAGCTGGTGATCCGGCTGAGTATTCCATGACGTAAGGCATGCGTCAGTTGCCGGGAATATGTTGGTATTTCGCAAAGAGCGTGAGGTTTCACGAAACAAGGTGGCACCGCGGGTAAAAGATTAACCGTCCTTGTTTAGCATTTATATGCTAAACAAGGACTTTTTTTGTTTTATATATGCAAAAAATGCTCCGCTATTAAGAAACTCTTTGCTTGAAACGAAGGAGGTTAGTGTGAAAAATACTGCTGATGCAGTATTTTATCACACGGCTATTTGTGCCGCAGGCGTCACAAAGTAGCCCTGTTCGCAGAGCCAAATCTGACATTTGGCTCGCGGTTCCTTCGACGCCAAAGCGTCTGCGGAATGGAGGGTTTCATGACAACACTGGAACAGGCAAAACAGATGGCAGACGGCTACAAAGTTGTGCCGATCAGCCGGGAGATCCTTTCGGATACCGTGACACCGATGGAAGTGTTACGCATCCTAAAAGGCGTGAGCAAACATTGCTACATGTTAGAAAGCGTAGAAAATCAGGAAGTATGGGGAAGATACACATTTTTGGGATATGATCCGAAATTAGAGATCACCTGTATGAACAGTGAAATGTGTATACGTGAAAGTGGGAGCGAAGAAGGAGCAAAAGAGCCGGTAGCTCATCCGGGAGCAAAGATCAAAGAGATCTTGAAAGAATACACCAGTCCAAAAGTAAAAGATCTTCCAAGCTTTACCGGAGGATTGGTCGGATACTTTTCTTATGATTATGTTAAGTACAGCGAACCAAAGCTTAATTTGGACGCCGACGATCAGGAAGGGTTTAAGGATGTCGACCTTATGTTGTTTGACAAGGTGATCGCTTTTGATAATCTTCGTCAAAAGATATACATCATCGCCAATGCAAGGACAGAGAATCTGGAACAGGAATATGACAGATGTCTCGCAGAAATTGAAGAGATCGTGGATCTTATAGAGCATGGCACACCGGCACAGATCACGCCGGGTAAGATCACATCAGAGTTTCGCCCGCTCTTTTCGGAGCAGGAATATTGCGCGATGGTTGAGAAAGCGAAGCATTATATTTACGAGGGAGATATTTTTCAGGTAGTGCTTTCCAATCGTTTGGAAGCTGATTATGAGGGAAGTTTGTTCAATGCGTATCGTATGCTGCGCACGATCAATCCATCCCCATATATGTTTTATTTTAGCAGCGATGACATTGAAGTGGCGGGTGCTTCGCCAGAGACGTTAGTGAAACTGGAAGATGGCGTGCTGCATACATTTCCGCTTGCCGGAACAAGACCCCGCGGCAAAGATGCCGCAGAAGATGAGCGACTTAAAACAGAGCTGCTTGGTGATGAAAAAGAGCGCGCAGAGCACAATATGCTGGTAGATCTTGGCAGAAATGATCTTGGCAAAGTAAGTAAGTATGGCAGCGTAGAAGTGGAAGATTATATGGCGGTGCTGCAATATTCACATGTTATGCATATAGGATCGACCGTGCGGGGTGAGATCAGAGATGACAAAGACAGCTTAGATGCAGTGGATGCAGTGTTACCGGCAGGAACCTTATCGGGTGCACCAAAGATCCGTGCGATGGAGATCATTAATGAATTAGAGAACAATAAGCGTGGCATTTATGGCGGAGCCATTGGTTATGTTGATTTTACCGGCAATCTTGACACTTGTATTGCAATCCGTACCGTGTTTAAGAAAAACGACAAGATCTTTGTCAGATCCGGAGCCGGTATCGTGGCAGACAGTGTACCGGAAAATGAGTATCATGAGTGCATCAACAAAGCGAAAGCAGTAATGGATGCAGTAGATAAAGCACAGGGCTTAGCATAATGGCAGTGCAGTAAGGAGGAGCCATATGATTTTATTGATTGATAATTACGATAGTTTTTCTTATAACCTTGTGCAGCTGGTTGGAACGATCGCCCCGGATATCCGTGTGATCCGTAACGATGAGATGACGGTAGAGCAGATCGAACAATTGGCACCGACACACATCATAGTGTCGCCGGGACCGGGACGTCCTTTTAAGGCAGGTGTCTGTGAAGAGGTTATCAAATATTTTAACGGCAAAGTACCGATCCTTGGCGTATGTCTGGGACATCAGGCAATCTGTGAGGTGTACGGAGCGACCATAACATATGCCAAGAAATTGATGCATGGCAAAATGTCGGTGGCAGCGCTTGACACCGAATGCCCGGTTTTTGCGGGGATTGGAGAGACGGCAGAGGTCGCAAGATATCATTCGCTGATCGCTCAGAAAGAGACGATACCGGAATGCTTGCAGGTCATTGCTACGACGGACGATGGAGAAGTCATGGGCGTGAAACATAAAGAGGCACCAACGTACGGACTGCAGTTTCATCCGGAGTCGATCTTGACACCCAAAGGAATTGATATGTTAAAGAATTTTTTGAAACAGTAACAGGAAACAATACAGCAAAGTTTGTAAATAACGAGAAAGGAATGAGTGATCACTATGATTAAAGAGGCAATTAGCACATTAGTAGCAGGTGAGGATCTTACACCGGAGACAATGAAGCAGGTAATGGAAGAGATCATGACAGGTGAAGCAACCGATGCACAGAAAGCATCATTCCTAACAGCACTCGCCATCAAGGGTGAGACAATTGAAGAGATTACAGAGGCAGCCAAAGTTATGAGAAGTCATTGTGCTCCGTTTGACAATGATATAGATACGTTAGAAATTGTTGGTACCGGTGGAGACAGATCCAACACGATCAATATTTCTACACTGGCAGCATTGATCACGAGCGCAGCAGGCATCAAGACAACCAAACATGGTAACCGTGCAGCCTCCGGCAAATGTGGAACAGCAGATTGCCTCGAGGCGCTTGGCGTAAAGATTGATGGAGAAGCAGAGGAGAGCTTACAGTCTCTTCGTGACAACAATTTCTGTTTCTTATTTGCGCAGAAATATCATCCGGCAATGCGTTTTGTTGGTGCAGTTCGCCGCGAGATCGGTATCCGCACAATGTTTAATATTTTGGGACCGCTTGCAAATCCGGCAAAAGCCAATATGCAGCTGATGGGTGTATACGATGAGAACTTGGTAGAACCATTGGCGCATGTATTAGTTAATCTCGGTGTGAAACGTACGATGGTTGTCTATGGAACGGATTGTATTGATGAGATATCCCTTAGTGCACCGACGAAAGTGTGCGAATATCGAGATGGCGAGTACAAAACTTATGAGATCACGCCGGAGCAGTTTGGCTTCACACGTTGCGAAAAGAGCGATCTCGTTGGTGGAGAACCACAGGAAAATGCACAGATCGTGCGTGATATTCTTGGCGGAGCCAAAGGGCCGAAGACAGATGTTGTATTGTTAAATGCAGGTGCAGCGATTTATACAGCAACGGCGGGAATCACCTTTGAAGAGGGCATTGCCAAAGCCAAAGAGGTGCTTGAGAGCGGCGCAGCATTAGAGCGGTTACAGAAACTTACCGCCAAATAATCTGTCGACAATGTTTTTTGTGTGAAATGTTGCGATAGGAGTTGCATAGATACGATACTGCGTGTAAAATCGTGAGCGGACAGAAATAGGAGGACTTGCGTGAATATATTAGAAGAGATTGCTGCTAAGACAAGAGTAAGAGTGGCAGAAAATCAACAGAAAATAACGCTTGCGCAGATGAAAGAGCAGGCGCAGGCACTTAACGCTGATACCGGATTTCCGATGGAACAGGCACTTAAGGCTGAGGGGATATCCTTTATCTGTGAGGTGAAGAAAGCATCCCCATCCAAGGGTCTTATCGCAGAAGATTTTCCGTACCGGGAGATTGCGGCAGATTATGAAGAAGGTGGTGCAGCAGCGATTTCCGTGCTGACCGAACCCTATTATTTTCAGGGGAGCAATGAGTATTTGAAGGCGGTGCGTCAAACTGTCAGTATTCCGATACTGCGCAAGGATTTCACGGTTGATGAGTATATGATCTATGAGGCTAAGGTGATCGGTGCCGATGCGGTGCTTTTGATCTGTGCGATCCTTTCGGATGAAGAACTCTTACATTTTCGGGAGGTTGCGGATTTGCTAGGGCTGACATCTATCGTGGAAGCGCATGATGAGGAAGAAGTTCATCGTGCGATCAAGGCGGGGGCACGTGTGATCGGAGTAAATAACCGCGATCTTCGCAATTTCACAGTTGATATTAATAACAGCGTGCGGCTTCGCGCACAGGTGCCGAAGGATATTATATTTATTTCAGAAAGTGGTATCAAGACGGCACAGGATATTAAAAAATTGGAGCGCAACGCGGTAGATGGTGTGCTGATCGGAGAGACGCTGATGCGTGCTAAAGACCGTGTTCAGGCATTGCAGCAGCTCAAGATTCACTTGAAAATATGCGGTCTGCGCAGACCGGAAGATGTTGCTTATGCCAATGAAGTGCAGCCGGATTTTGCCGGGTTTGTGTTTGCATCGAGTAAACGGCAGGTGACCCGAGAGGAAGCGGCAGAGCTTGTCGAACAACTGGATCCACGCATTCATACAGTAGGCGTGTTCGTCGATCAGCCGGTGGACTTTATTGCAGAGCTTTTGGCGGCAGGGGTGATCGAATATGCACAGCTGCATGGCAGCGAAGATGCGGCGTATATTGAAGCACTTAGAAAACGCACTGCGCTGCTTGGCAAAACGGCAAGGATCATAAAGACGGTGAAAGTTGGATCCACTGCAGATTTGGAGAATATCTCCGAGATAGACTGTGAGTATTTGTTGTTAGATGCGTGGTCTAAGGAAGGCGAAGCAGCGGGCGGCAATGGACGCACGTTTGACTGGTCGCTGATCAAAGCGCTTGAGAAACCATTTTTCTTGGCAGGGGGGCTCACAGTGGATAATGTGCAGCAGGCGGTCAGAATGACTTCGCCGTATGGTATTGATGCCAGCAGCTGCATGGAGACAGAGGACTGCAAAGACCTTAATAAAATGAAAGCATTTGCGCAGGCGGTACGAGTGACCGAAACGAACAATTAGTTACGATTTAGGCAGTACGAGTGACCGAAACGCATAATTAGTTACGATTTAGGAGGATTACAATGAGTAAAGGAAGATTTGGACAGCATGGCGGGCAGTATATTCCCGAGACGCTGATGAATGAGATTCACCATTTGGAAGAGGCATATGAGCATTACAAAAACGATCCGGAGTTTGTCGAAGAGTTGGATACGCTCCTTCGGGAATATGCAGGCAGACCGTCACTTCTTTATTATGCAGAAAAGATGACGAGAGATCTGGGCGGTGCCAAAATATATTTTAAGCGTGAAGATTTGAATCATACAGGATCTCATAAGATCAACAACGTGCTCGGCCAGGCGCTGCTTGCTAAGAAGATGGGCAAGACACGTATTATTGCAGAGACGGGGGCCGGGCAGCATGGCGTGGCAACAGCAACGGCGGCAGCACTGTTAGATCTGGATTGTGAGATCTTTATGGGTAAAGAAGATACGATCCGTCAGGCATTGAATGTATATCGTATGGAACTGTTGGGTGCCAAAGTGCATCCGGTAGAGAGTGGCACGATGACGCTTAAGGATGCCGTTAATGAATGTATGAGAGAGTGGGTCAGCCGTGTGGATGATACCCTGTATGTGCTTGGCTCGGTTATGGGACCGCATCCGTTTCCAACGATCGTGCGTGATTTCCAGAGCGTGATCAGTAAGGAAGCGAGAGCGCAGATATTGGAAAAAGAAGGAAAACTGCCGGATGTCGTTATGGCATGCGTTGGTGGTGGAAGTAATTCCATGGGTATGTTCTATGAATTTATCGGTGATGAATCGGTACGTTTGATCGGTTGTGAAGCTGCCGGGCTCGGTGTTGATACGGATCGGACCGCTGCGACGATGGCAACCGGAACCGAGGGAATCTTCCATGGTATGAAATCCTACTTCTGCCAGGATGAATTTGGACAGATCGCGCCGGTATATTCAATCTCAGCCGGTCTTGATTATCCGGGTGTGGGGCCGGAACATGCATATCTCAAAGACATTGGAAGAGCGGAATATGTTCCGGTAACTGATGAAGAAGCCGTGAATGCCTTTGAGTACATTGCCAAAGAAGAGGGCATTATCGCAGCAATCGAGAGTTCGCATGCGGTAGCACACCTGATGAAGATCGCACCGACGATGAGCAAAGATCAGATCATTATCTGCTGCCTGTCCGGCCGCGGAGACAAAGACGTAGCAGCAATTGCCAGATATAGGGGGATTGATTTACATGAATAGAATACAAAACGTATTTGATAACAAAAAAGCATTTATTGGATTTATTACAGCAGGAGATCCCAGTCTGGACAAGACCGAGGAGTTTATTTTGGAAATGGAAAAAGCGGGTGCAGCACTTGTAGAGATCGGAATTCCATTTTCGGACCCGATCGCAGAGGGCCCGGTTATACAGGAAGCCAATCTTCGCGCGTTGAGCGCAGGATGCACGACAGATAAGATCTTTGATATGGTAGCAAAACTTCGGAAAAAGACACAGATCCCGTTAGCATTTATGGCATATGCAAATTCGCTGTATAAATATGGATATGACCGTTTTTGCAAGAGATGTGCAGAAGTAGGAATCGATGGCTTGATCATTCCGGATATGCCTTTTGAAGAAAAAGGCGAACTGCAGGAATTTACCGAAAAATATGACTTGAAGTTGATCTCTCTGATCGCACCGACTTCACAGGAGCGTATTCAGATGATCGCCAAAGAGGCAGAAGGATTCATCTATGTCGTCTCTTCGCTCGGAGTAACCGGTGTGCGTGACACGATCACGACCGATGTAGGACAGATCGTTGATATGATCCGTCAGGTAACCGATGTGCCGACAGCAGTAGGTTTTGGCATTAATAAGCCGGAGCAGGTTCATCAGTATACACAGATTGCAGATGGAGCCATTGTCGGCAGTGCGATTGTTCGCATTGTGGCACAATACGGAGAGCAGGCAGGACCAAAGATTTACGAATATGTATCGGAAATGGTCGGAGGTCTGGCAGAGTAATCGTGTCTGATCGAGTTACGATAGCTTACGAATTCCTGGTCTGAAAATCAGATACATGATTTGACCTATAAATATACGAGGTTAAAGTATTTGAATGTAATTAAATGGCCTTTATTTAAGGGTCATACATATTCAAAAAAGGAATCCAAAGCAGCCAGGGATTTTTTTGTGGAATATGTCATTGATATGCGCGGTAAGGAGGATAAAAAGATTTGGAAAAAAATGGAAAGATTAAGAAAATAGGCTGTTTGGGTGCATATAGTTTTGTCCTGTTTCTATTTGCTTTTGACTGTCTTTATTTTTGGGTCAGTCAGAAACGGCAGGTTGTTCATTATAATAAACTTACAGAGTGTTTTTATGGCAAACATGTTACCTACTTGTCTGGCGTATATTTATGGGCGTATATATTTTTTATCCTTATGCCTGTTGTTTTCTTTATTTTTTGGAAAAAGAAAATACGAACCGTTGTTTTATTTTCATTGTTGTTTGTCCTGCATGTGGCTGTAGGGACTTCTTTTGTAATCTGGCTGGAAAGCATGGACAATGATGGAACATATGATGGCTTTGGTGATTTCTACCGTTATGAACAGCAAGAGCCCGGTGGGAATTGGGTATTATGTATACAGGAAGTGTATGTTTCTGGTTCAAATCCAGAGGAAAGCAAGCAACATAACATTATTTATGTCCAAACAGGATACAATACTTTGAAGCAGGTCAGGAAATACAAATTTGGACCAGCGGATTACGAAGTTTCCTGGAAAAACGACAGGGTGCAGATATTTCAGGAATTGTGGAATGAAGATAAACCAAACCATAGTCCGTATATAGATATTTATTATGATGAATGGAAAAGGTCGGGGGCAGACAATGACTGAGATGCGAGACATAACTACATATAGTGTGATACAAAGGTTTCACGATGCGGTAAGCGTTGTGAAACCTTTTTTTGAGTGGATTTGCAATGTGGCGGGTGTCGTGAAACCTTTTCCTTTGGCGGGGCTCGCAATGCATATTGGCAAAACCGCAGAAAAAGAGTATACTATAAGTAATTATGTGCAGCTTTGTAAAGTCGAAGCTGTAACAAAGAATGTGTATATATGTGGGGATGTATATACTTGGGTGGCAAAACACGAGAGGAGCTATATGATAGCATATGAAAAAGCATATTAAATTGGAATGGGTTTACATTGCTGTGCTGGTTATCTCATTAATTTTGTCAATTGTTACAGGCGTTCAGATCGCCGGTGAAGTGGTTAATGTGCGACATAACTTATCAGAGCAGAACATGGGCATGAACGCATTTGTCTATGGCAAATATATTGACTCTTATTTAACGAATAGAGTGGAACTGCTCAATACAATGGCAGACTGTATCGCAGAACTTGGCAGCACAGATCCGGATGATCTGCATACGGTTCTGGTAGGACAGAATGAATTTAGCAGAATATGCCTGTTAAACAACGAAGGAAAGAAAATCTGTGGAGCAAATTATGAGGTAGACAATCTTAAGGACAAGCCTTTTTATGATACGCTGATGCAAGGAAAAAATGTCGTAGCGCCGTCGATAGAGATCGATACGGACGATAAGGAAGTATTGCGCTTTTATGCACCGGTTCAAAAGAACGGTAAGACAATTATGACGATCGCAGCAGGAATTTTGACACAGGAAATTAAGACTGTCTTGAATGAAGCAGATTACAAAGGAGACGGTGCACTCTGTATTGTCAACGAATTAGGCGATTATGTGCTTGGAGATAACGACTATGAATCCATGTTGAAAAATCGTGGCGGCAATCATTTCTCATACTTGAACAGCTGTCAGATGTTGGATGGTGTCAGTTCAGTGGATGAACTAGAGGAACGTATGGGAAATCAGTTGATCGCATCAGTAGACTATCAGCATGCCGGAGTCAAATATTCGGCGCAGTACGTACCGCTTAGTGTTAACAATTGGTACGCTGTTACGACGATGCCGACGAAAAGCTTTGGCTCAACGGTCGATGTGGTTAGCACGGGTACAATAGTGTTAACCGTCGTATCTGTGATCTTTATCTTGATATTTCTTGCTATGTCTGCATACATAATGGTACGCAATATTAAGCTTCGCACAGAAAACGAGCGACATAACATTTTAGAGCAGTGTGATCAGAGTGTATCGTTCCAGGTGACATTTCGTCCACACAAAATGGAGTTTTATGGTGATGTTAAGAGCATCATTGGAACAGAGATCGGCAAACTTTCCGGAGAAGCCGTGTATGATATATATGATTGGATCCATGAGGATGATTATTCTCTGAGAGGTCGCATGAGCAGCTTTTGGGAGGGAGAGGATACGAAATTTAATACAGAAGTACGTATCCGTAACATCAAAGGAAATTACAGATGGTATCGTATTGTCGGTATACTGGAACGTAATGAGTTTGGCGCTAATGAATCGTTCGTCGGTAAAATCGTCAATGTTGATGAGGAATTAAGCGAAGAGAAAGAACTTGTTCAGCGGGCTGAGAATGACATGTTGACAGGTGTTCTCAACAAGAAGACAATGGAAAAACGTGTTTCTTTGATGCTCAAAAACCGTGGCGATAAATACGTTATTTTCTATATGGTCGACTTGGATAATTTCAAGAATGTTAACGATACGCTTGGTCATATTTATGGAGATCAGGCAATCGTAGAGACAGCGCAATGTCTTAATAAAGTATTTGCGAATCAGGATTGCATTGGCAGACTCGGCGGCGATGAGTTTGCAGTATGCGTATCCTATCAGGCATTTGATGAGCAGGGACTATTAGAGTTTATCGGCAAGAAAGCACAGGAAATTTGTGCCGGCAACCGTCGTACTTATACGGACAATGCATCCAGTGTATCGATCACGAGCAGTATTGGAGTAGCGTACGCACCGGATATGGGAGATAGCTTTACGGAGTTATATACACAAGCCGATTGTGCTCTGTATTATTCCAAAGCGAACGGAAAAGATCAGTATCATATCTATTCGCCGAAGGATGATAATTAATATACGAGGATAGAGATGATGGAAATGTAGCGACTCATTGTCCGGAGTTTCCGGACGATGAGGGGCATGGGAGAATAAGATGGATTATGTAATTTCTTATGAGGTGATGTCGATCGTGATACTGGCACTTATTTTGGTGTCCTATACGTGTCACAAATGGCTGGATATCAAGAGAAACCGAACGTTTAATTTACTGGTGATCATGACGATCTGTACGGTGATCGTGGATCTTATAGGACGTTCGTGTGTATATGTTGTAGGCAGCAATGCTCTATTTATGGCAACTGTAGTTGCCACTGTGGTAAATCTCAGCCTATATCAGGTTTGCCTGGTGTTTTATAAATACACACTAAATACGCTCGGATGTGCCAATGTATTTTATCAAGGCATCAGTGTAGTGTTTTTAGTGCTTGACCTGTTGGTTGATATTGCGTTATTGTCTAATCCATGGACACATTTCTTTTTTGAATATAATGGGCTACATAAAGGACAATACCAGATTCATTATGGCATGGTAGTGTTATTGATCTGTGCAGAAATACTTATGCTGGCTGATGCATATTTCCTCTATCGATATCGTCATAAGATTGCAAAAGATCAGTTTCTTATTCTTACATGGACTGTTCCGATCATTATGGTAACGATGTATTTTCAATATATGACACCTACGCGCTGGAGACTTACTTACTTTATTTTGTCACTGCTCGTTATTGTGTACTATGTTACAATGCATATGTCGGATCAGCATTTGGAACAGAATATGCGCTGTTTTTCCCGTATCGGCTTTCGGAAAGTTGTTGAAGAGTACGAAAGATATCAGGATAATTTTGCTTGTGTATCGGTTAATATCCGTAATCTGTCCAGTATGATGAATATGTGTTCAGAGCAAGAGTTGTCGATAGTTCATAATCGTATTGCTTCCTATTTGCAAAGCACAACGAAAGCACGTGGTGTGTATAAATTCCATAATTCCGAGTATGTTGTAGTATTCAAAACGTATAGTAAGGCGTGGGAAGCAGGTCGTTCTTTGCTGCAGAGTATGCCGAAGGTACTTCGGATCAACGGACAAAATATTCCTGTCAGCTACGGGCTTTATATGATACAGTTCATCGATGCGGAGTATAATGCCGGTGATTTTTACCGGATCATGGAAGGACTGCGGCGTGTGATATTAGAACGGTCTATTTCAGAGGAGGTACTTTGTTACGAGGGTGATATTAAGATTTTATTACAGAGAGAATTGTCAGCTGTCAGCAGATTGAACGAGATGACAAACGGAGATGAGTTTTTATTCCGCTTTCAGCCGATCTATGACACGGAGGCAGGAGAAGTTGCCGGACTGGCAATCAAGGTTATGCTTGCTATGCCGGACGGAGTCTATTTGGAAGAAAGTGATATATGGAGACTTGCCGAGAAAAATGGCAATGGCAATCGAATTACATTGTACTGCTTGGAGCGGGTGATAGGATTTGCTGTGAAACATTATATTTTTGAACAGGGTATCAGGCATCTTCATATTAGTATGACAACGATGCAGATCAGTTCACAGGAAATGATCGAACAGTATTGCGATATATTGCTGTTTCATCAGATACGTCCGGAGCAGTTAGTTATTGAGATTAATGTCGATCAGGCGTTGCCGGAAAATATTCTGAAGGAAAATATTCAGTATTTGCGCGATAAGGGATTTGTTGTATTGTTGGATCAATTCGGTATGAATGTGTGCAACCTTAAAGATATGTTAGCGCTGCCGTTTGACATGGCAAAGTTTCATCAAAACATGACAAAACGTTTTATGCAGGATCGTCAGATGGAGCTAAAGCATCTGGTACATATGCTGCGTAGACAGAATTGGCAGATTTTTCTGGATGGCGTAGATTACAGTATGCCGCTTGGTACGTTTCGGGAGATGGGCGTGACAGGCGTGCAGGGTGAGTCGATGACTCCGTATATGCAAGAAGATGAGTTGATTGACTGGCTCAGACGGAGAGGAGGGGATGTACATTATGAAAATGATACCTTATAATGTGCATTATGAGATCGGAGCTTCGTTGTTAATGATCTTGCTTTTGTGCTGTATTGTCGGCAAAAAGAGACTGCGCACGCGTTCCAACAATCTGTTTTTATGTAATGTATGTCTGTTGATCGTCGGAAATCTTATTGATGGGCTCTGTGGTATGATCAATAGCGGAATGATAACATGCAGTGTACATACACAACGTTTATGCAATGCGTTAGATGGCAGTATTTATTATCTGTTGATCGCAGTATACGTACTGTATTTCTTGAGTTTGGCGTATCTGACGAACTATCATAATAAGCAAATATTTTCAATGAGCATTTTGATGGTGGTGCTTGCTGCGGTTTGCTTTGTACTTCCATTTTTACAGAATAATTCTTGGAGCAATGGAAAGTATGTTTTTCATGGGATTTCGGTTTCCGGTATCACCGAAGGAATCACGGTAGTGTATGTGGTGAGTGCCATGATCTATCTGCTCTTGCATGAAAAAAAGATGGGCAAGCAGAAGAAAGGTTTCTTTTTGCTCTGTAATATAGTGTTTGTTGGAGCAATTGGGGTACAGCACATGGGAATCTTTAGCTGTCGCTTTGTGTATCCCATCTTGGCAGCTATCATCTTCGCGTATTTTTTGTTGTTCCAGAGTCCGGATTACTACATGGATCGTTTAACTTGGGCATTTAACCAGACAGCCTTTTTTGACATATTGCGGGAATGCGTACAATACCGGGAGCCGGCCAATTTTTTGCTGGTTCGTATTAACGAATACAATTCTTTGCTGCGTATACATCAGTATGAGAATCTGGCTCAGGTAAGAAGTAATATATCTGAAATACTGCGTGATACAGGGACAAAGCGGGAGGCAACGGTGTATCGCATTGGTGCCTCGACCTTTGCAGTCCATTGTCGAGACAAAGAGCAGATCAAGCGTCTGCATGAACTCTTTTTATCCTATCTGCCAAAACGGTGGGAGATTGAGGATGAAGTGATCAAAACGAACTATTGCTACTATTTGTTGGCATATGAAGGCGATGATACGTCTTTTGAAAAATTAGTGCAATGGATCCACTATGCAAGGTCTGATCACAAGTCGCATCATAAACAGGGAGAGTTGATCACTCTGCGTTATGATATTATGACAGAAACCGAACGACAGAGAGAAGTGCTGCGTTATATTGAAGAAGCTATCTTAGATCAAAGAATGGAAATTCATATGCAGCCGGTATATTCATTGGAACAGGATAAGATCACTTCGCTAGAGGTGCTTAGCAGAATGAAAGATCAGGAAGGCAACTTTATCAATCCGGAATATTTCATTCATGTTGCGGAAGAGAATCACTGTATTTTGAAATTGGGTGAGCTGATCTTCCGACGTGCCTGTATTTTTGCCAGTCAAAATCATATTTTTGATTATGGGATCGAATATATGAATGTTAATATTTCACCGGGACAATGTCAGTACGAGCGGTTGACAGAGGATTTTGTTAAGATTGCCGCGGAATACGATATTCCGGTGGAACGGATCCATTTGGAGATTACAGAGAGTGAATTTCAGGCTCCTCAGGCGGTAGAGCGTACGTTAGACAGGCTTCGAAAGTTTGGCATGCAGGTGGCATTAGACGATTTCGGAACAGGCTGTTCTACTCTTTTGAGTATTTTGGAGCTGCCAATCGACTATGTAAAGATTGATAAAAGTCTGGTATGGTCTTATGGCGAAGGCGGCAATCAGTTTTTGGATGATCTGATGCCGGTTATCAAAAATGAGGGTAAGAAAGTTATTGCAGAGGGAATTGAGACGGAAGAACATATTGAAATATTTAGGCGGCTGCAGGGGGATTATCTACAGGGATATTATTATTCAAAACCGTTACCGGAGCATGAATTTGTAAAGTATGTACGTGAGTTTAATCATGTATAGACGGTTGATGCAGATAGAACTTTGATAGTGTTATCCTATGGATGAAGAGTTATGATCATGGAGGACAGAAAATATGACAAAAAATGTATTGGCGTTTGATCTTGGGGCAAGTAGCGGGCGTGGTATGCTGGCACGGTTTGACGGTGAGAAGATCACCTTGGAGGAGGTCCACCGTTTTCCGCATAATTTCAGCATGTTAAACGGTCATGCCTACTGGAATTTACTGCATTTAATGGATGAGATGAAGAATGGACTGCGTAAAAGCGGCAAAGATCTGTCCGGTGTCGGCTTTGACACTTGGGGCGTGGATTGTGGCTTTTTGTCGCGGGAAGGAGATCTGCTTGCTATGCCGGGCAGTTACCGCGATCCGGGACTGGATGACGCCAATATGAGGGAGGCACTGATCGCACTGCATCCAAATGGACAGACCGGAGAGTCAACGATCGGTGCACTGGAAGCGGCTGTTTTGGATGGCGAAAAATATGCATTTGGACAGACCGGAATTGCCAGTTTGGCATATAATACGATTTATAAATTATATTATATGAAGAAGCACATGCCTTCCATCTTAGAACAGACGGACACGATCCTAATGATGCCGAACCTGATCGAATATTTATTTTCCGGTGTGAAACATACGGAATATTCAATTGCCTCGACATCACAGCTCTATAATATGGAGCAAAAATGCTGGGCAAAGCCATTGCTCGACAAACTGCAGTTTGATCCGGGCTGGTTTACAGAGGTGGATCTTGCAGGGCGGGATCTGGGAACTCTGCGTACAGATGTTGCGAAAGAGACAAAACAGCAGGATCTGCACATTATATCCGCACCGGGACACGATACTGCGTGTGCGGTGGCGGCGGTTCCGGCAGAGGAAGAACAGTATACATTTTTGTCCAGCGGCACATGGTCTTTGATGGGTATTTCCTCGAAGACGATGCTTACAGGGGATAACATTATACGCGACAAGATCTCCAATGAGGGAACGAGCGATGGCGGTTATCGTCCAACGGTAAATATTATCGGCTTGTGGATGCAGCAGGAGATCAGACGTAATTTCGCGGCAGAAGGCAGAGAGTATACATTTCCGCAGCTGGCAGAACTTGCGGCCAAGGAGAAGCCGTTGCAAAGCTTTATAAGACCGGATGATTTTATGCAGCCGGGAGACTATCCGACTAAGATTCGGGAATACTGTAAGCAGACCGGACAGCCGGTACCGCAGACAGATGGTGCCTTGGTTCGCTGCATTTTGGAGAGCCTGGCACTTAAATACAAGCAGACGTATTTGTCCCTGAAACCATATATTACGTGGGAAGAAAAGTTATATATTGTAGGCGGTGGCGTGCAGAACGAGTTGTTAAATCAATATACAGCAAATGCACTTGGCATTCCGGTAATTACCGGGGCGAGCGAAGCCACAGCCGTTGGCAATGTCATGGCACAGTTTAAGGCACTCGGCTGTTATGACACGGCACAGCAAAAATGTGATATACTGGCAGCGTCGTTTGATACGAAAACGTATTTGCCACAGGAGCAGGAAGCTTGGCAGGAAGCATATGGCAAATTTGAACAATTAATGGAGGACTAGAATGGAGACAAGATTAAAGACAGTAGAAGATTTTAAGATTCCGAAAGCGTATACTTTACAGAAGGCAGAGTATGTGAAAGAGCTTGACAGTTTTGCGTTGGTGTTAAAACATAATTTGAGTGGCGCGCGAATTTTGGTATTCAGCAATGAGGATGACAATAAAGTATTCAGTATTGGTTTTCGTACACCGCCAAAGGATTCGACCGGCGTTCCACATATCATTGAGCATACGGTATTGTGCGGATCCAAGCATTTCCCGGCCAAAGACCCTTTTGTAGAGTTGGTAAAGGGCTCGCTCAATACATTCCTAAATGCCGTGACCTATCCGGACAAGACATTATATCCGATTGCAAGCTGCAACGACAAAGATTTTCAGAATCTGATGCATGTATATATGGACGCCGTATTTTATCCAAATATATACGAGCATGAGGAAATTTTTAAGCAGGAAGGCTGGCATTATGAATTAGAGTCTCCGGAGGATGACATTACGTAT
Organism: Clostridium sp. OM05-6BH; assembly: GCF_003481635.1. Lineage (NCBI taxonomy): Bacteria > Bacillati > Bacillota > Clostridia > Eubacteriales > Clostridiaceae > Clostridium > Clostridium sp. OM05-6BH. Next base: position 171,053 of record NZ_QULH01000005.1, read on the forward strand.
AATGGTGTTGTATATAATGAGATGAAAGGTGCATTTTCATCGGAAGAAAGCGTGTTAGAGCGTTATGTAATGAATAGTTTATTCCCGGATAATACGTATGGCAATGAGTCCGGTGGTGATCCGCGCGACATTCCGAATCTGACGTATGAAGATTATCTGGACTTTCATAGACAGTATTATCATCCGGTCAACAGCTATATCTATCTCTATGGAGATATGGATGTCACAGAGCACTTAGAGTGGATGGACGCTAATTACTTAAGCAATTTCCCGGCGATCACGATCGATTCGCAGATCCCGCTGCAAAAGCCATTTGCTGAGCACAAAGTGTTAGAAAAGAAATATGCAGTGGCTCAGGACGCAGATCGCAGTGAGAAACATTATTATGCTTATGGTGCGGCGCTTGACATTACATTGGATGTCAATACGTGCAAAGCGTTCGACGTATTGTCTTATGTGTTAGCACAACAGCCGGGCGCACCGCTCAAGCAGGCATTATTGGATGCAGGTATCGGTACAGACGTAGACGTGGATTTCTGCGACATTATGCGTCAAAGTACCTTTTCGGTTTATACCAAAAACGCAAAACCGGGTCTGCGTGATAAATTTGCAGAGGTGCTACGGGCAACATTGCAGCAGCAGGTAGATCAGGGGATCAACCGCAAAGATTTGGAAGCGGCGATCAACGGTATGGAGTTTAAAGACAAAGAAGCGGATTTTGGTTCTTATCCAAAGGGATTGCTGTATGGAATGAAGCTGCTTCGTACATGGCTCTATGACGATGAGATGCCGTATGATGCTTTGCAGTATGAGGGCTGCTATACCTTTTTGAGAGAGCAGATCGGAACCGGATATTATGAGCAACTGATCCAGAAGTATCTGTTAGACAATGAGCATGCAGTGTGGGTGGAGATGATTCCGGAACCGGGACTTTCCATTCGCTTAGAGCAGGAAACAGCTCAAAAACTGCAGGAATATAAAGATTCTCTAAATGAGGAGCAGATCACACAGTTGATCGAGCAGACGAAAGCGCTGAAACGTTATCAGGAAGAGCCATCTCCAAAGGAAGTGCTTGAAATGATCCCAATGTTGTCCAGAGAGGACATCAAAAAGACGATTCAGCCACTGCATAATACGATGAAAGAATTGCATGATGTGCAGACCTTGCATCATGAGATCCATACCAACAATATTGTATATCTGCAAATGTTGTTTGATGCAGATGCGTGCAAAGATTATATGCCGCAGATGAGCTTTTTGACAACATTGTTAGGTTATATGGATACGAAAGAGCACAATTACCGCGAGTTTGATACGGAAACCAACTTTTATACCGGTGGTATTTCCACGGATGTGGGAGTATACTGCGAGGCAGGTAAGAGTGACGTATATAGTGTGAAGTTCTCAGTAACGACAAAAGTGCTTACTGACAAGTTAGCGAATGCACTGCGGCTGATCGAAGAGATGTTATTTGATACCTCTTTTGATGATGAAAAGCATCTTCGTGAGGTAGTTGCAGAAAGCCGCTCCCGTTTGAAAGTGCAGTTGATGGCGAGCGGACATCAGGCGGCAGCGGGAAGAGCGATGGCAGCAGTGTCTGAGAGTTCTTATGTCAACGACCGTGCGGTTGGTATGGGATATTATCAATATCTGGTACAGTTAGATGAGCATTTTGAAGAAGAAAAGGAGCGATTGATCACAGGCTGCAGACAGTTGCTGCATATGCTTCTTCGCAAAGATAATATGTTGATCTCCATCACGGGTGGAGAAGAAGAGTATCGTGCTTTGGAGCAAGAGATCGGTTCATTCTTAGAGCGCATTGATGCGTTCCAAGCTGCGGATAGCAAAGCATCTAACGCTGTCTTGTCTGTATTTGGTGGTGAGCGAAAACGTGTTTCGGAGGCGTTTTCCACACCGGCAGAGATTCAGTATGTTGCGATCGCCGGCAAGTTTGATAATGTCAAAGAAGTCAATAACGGCGCTTTACAGGTAGTGCGTCACTTGCTAAATTACGATTATCTCTGGAATCAAGTCCGGGTGAAAGGTGGCGCTTACGGTGTAGGATGCCGCTTTAACAGGGAGCGGGAGGGATATTTCACATCATACCGCGATCCAAATCTGTCAGCAACGTTAGAGGTGTATCGCCATGCAGCAGAGTATTTGGAACAGTATGATGCGAAAGAGCGTGAAGTAACCAAAACGATCATCGGTACGATCAGTGGTATTGATACACCGCTCACACCATATATGAAGGGAAAACGTTCTTTGTCTGCATATTTGACCAATGTGACCGAAGAAATGATGCAGAAACAGCGCGATCAGGTGCTTAACTGCGATATAGAGGATATTCGACAGACAGCAGACGTTGTGCGAGAAGTGATCCGTGATGGCGTGATCTGTGTAATCGGTAATGAGAAGAAAATTGCCGAGGAAGAGAAGCTGTTTGAGAGCATAGAGCCATTGCAGTAAGAGAGCTTTGCTTGAGAGCATAGAGCCATTGCATAAGAGAACTTTGCTTGAGAGCATAGAGTCGTTGCAGTGGGAAACTTAAGAGAGCAGGAGCAGTGTGCTGAAAGGCGAAACTGTTCGGAAATACAGCCGAAATGACTCGTTTTGAGAGGCTGCCGAAAGTACATACCATAGAAAGAGAGGACAAGATGAACAATTATAAATCAGGGTTTGTTACTTTGATCGGAAGACCAAATGTTGGAAAATCAACATTGATGAATCGGTTGATCGGACAGAAAATCGCGATCACCTCCAACAAACCACAGACAACGCGCAATCGGATCCAGACTGTCTATACGTGCGATGAGGGGCAGATCATATTTTTGGACACACCGGGTATTCATAAGGCAAAAAATAAACTGGGCGAATACATGGTGTCCGTTGCCGAACGCACTTTGAAAGAAGTAGATGTGATTCTGTGGCTGGTTGAGCCGAGTACGTTTATTGGTGCCGGTGAGCAGCATATTGCCGAGCAGTTGCGCAGCGTAAAGACGCCGGTATTTTTGGTCATTAATAAGATCGATACCGTTGAGAAAGCGGAAATTCTTAAATTCATTGCGGCATACAAAGATATTGTGGATTTTGCGGAAATTATTCCGGTATCCGCGCTCAAAGGAGAAAATACGGATGATCTGTTGCAGGCAATGATGAAATATCTGCCCACAGGGCCGCAATATTATGATGAGGACACGATTACGGATCAGCCGGAGCGACAGATTGTTGCGGAAATGATCCGAGAGAAAGCACTGCGCAATTTGAGCGATGAGATTCCACATGGCATTGCCGTTGCAATAGATCGGATGCACGAGCGTCCGAATGGCAGTATTATTGATATCGATGCGACGATCGTATGCGAGCGCAATTCACATAAGGGAATCATTATTGGTAAACAGGGTGCCATGCTCAAAAAGATTGGATCACAGGCGCGTGCCGATATGGAAGCTTTGCTGGACTGCAAAGTGAACCTAAAATTGTGGGTTAAAGTCAAAAAAGATTGGCGAGACAGTGATTTCCTGATTAAAAATTTTGGCTATCGAAAGACAGATTACGAAGATCTTTAGGCAGAAAGTTCGATCGATGTAAGAGTGATTACGAGATTTTTTTCGACTTATTAGCAAGTCGAAATCTCTTGGGACGGCAATAGTTTCCAGAATAGAGAGCCCATGAAATCACCATGCTAATAGAAAGACTTAAGAAAGGCATGGTGAGAAGATGAAGTACCAAGATCAATGGGAGCAATTTGAAGAAACAGGAAAAGTAGCAGATTATTTGGCATATTGCAGACAAGCAGGACAGATGAGTGCCGGAAATATAATGGATGGCAGTGCATTAGGGATGGCAGTGGCCGAAAATGTCATGTGGAGTGGCAGTGTGAGAAACGCCGGTGAAGGAGACTGGGATCGTGGCGACAATGGGACACCACAGGAGGTAGCAAAACATGCGGGAGACGATAACGGTGACGGGGATGATCTTACAGACATCACCGCTGAAAGAGTACGATAGGCGGGTAGAGATACTCACCAGAGAACGAGGAAGAATATCGGCATTTGCACAGGGCGCGAGAAGACCAAACAGCGCCCTGTCTGCCTGTACGATTCTTTTTACCTTTGGTACCTTTACGCTCTATCCCGGCAGAGATTCTTACCGCCTGCAGAGTGGCTCCATTCAGACGCAGTTTGGAGAATTGGCACAGGATTACGATGCATTATGTTATTGTTCCTATTTTGGAGAAATGGCGCGATATTTCACCAGAGAAGGTGTGGAAGCTTCTAGGGAGCTTATGTTATTATACGTTACACTGCGCGCTGTCATGCATGGCAAAATGACACTTCCACTCGTTCGCGTTATCTACGAGCTGCGTCTTATGATGATCGAGGGCGAGATGGTGGAATTATTTCAATGTCTGCATTGCGGCACGAAAGAAGTCAACACCGTTTATTTGCAAGCGGGGGGATTGCTTTGTCCGGCATGCGCTGCCAAGGATAAGACGACAAAAGATGCCTATCCGATACAGTTAAGCTCCGATGCACTCTATACTCTGCAATACATATTGACCAGTGAATGGAGCAAACTTTATGCGTTCGGTGTGTCCGAGGAGGTTTTGCGCGAACTCACACATTTTATGAAACGTTATCTTGGCAGATATCTGCCACATCAATTCAAATCAGAAGCATTTCTTAAATAAATCTTAAACAGAATGTGACGTTACAGATTAAGGGGAAAATGATCCTGTCAGACGCCAATCTGACGATGGAGGAGGGCAGGATCTATGGATTCTTACTTGCAATAATTGTCTTGAGATGGTATATTTTTGTATTAGAATGTGCTTGCCGTGTATTAAGCCGGATGGCAGAATTCATGAGGGAGCATGACGCAATATACAGGAAAGAGGTTTCATTATGGAAAAGACTATGGACAAGATTGTGGCATTGGCAAAAGCAAGAGGATTTATTTATCCGGGTTCAGAAATATACGGCGGACTTGCGAATACATGGGATTACGGTAACTTAGGCGTTGAGCTTAAGAATAATGTAAAGCAGGCTTGGTGGAAGAAATTTATTCGTGAAAATCCTTACAATGTAGGTATTGACTGCGCGATTCTGATGAATCCTCAGACATGGGTAGCATCCGGTCATTTGGGAAGCTTCTCCGATCCGTTGATGGATTGTAAAGAGTGTCATGAGCGTTTCCGTGCAGATAAGGTTATCGAGGACTATATGGCAGATAACGGCATTGCAATCGAAGGCAGTGTAGATGCATGGTCCAATGAGCAGATGGAAAATTACATCAAAGAGAAAGAAATTTGCTGCCCAAGCTGTGGCAAGAAGAACTTTACGGAGATCCGTCAGTTCAACTTGATGTTTAAGACATTCCAGGGCGTTACTGAGGATGCGAAGAATACCGTATATCTTCGCCCGGAGACAGCACAGGGTATTTTCGTAAACTTTAAGAATGTACAGCGTACATCTCGCAAGAAGATCCCATTTGGTATCGGACAGATCGGAAAGTCTTTCCGTAACGAGATCACACCGGGTAACTTTACATTCCGTACACGTGAGTTTGAGCAGATGGAGCTTGAGTTCTTCTGTGAGCCGGATACGGATCTGGAGTGGTTTGCATATTGGAAAGAGTTCTGTATTAACTGGCTGAAATCTCTTGGCATGAAAGAAGAAGAGATGCGTGTAAGAGATCACGAGAAAGAGGAGCTTTCTTTCTATAGTAAGGCAACGACCGATATTGAGTTCCTGTTCCCATTTGGATGGGGCGAGCTTTGGGGTATCGCAGATCGTACGGATTACGACTTGACACAGCATCAGAATGTATCCAAAGAGGATATGTCTTACTTTGATGATGCGAAGGGCGAGAAATATATTCCATATGTTATTGAGCCATCATTGGGTGCTGATCGTGTGGTACTGGCATTCTTGTGTGGTGCATACGATGAAGAAAATATCGGTACAGAGGAGAAACCGGATGTGCGTACAGTACTTCATTTCCATCCGGCTTTGGCACCGGTTAAGATCGGTGTACTTCCGCTTTCTAAGAAGCTTAGCGAGTCTGCGACAAAGATTTATGAAGAGCTTTCTAAGACTTATAACTGCGAATTTGATGATCGTGGAAACATTGGTAAGAGATATCGCCGTCAGGATGAGATCGGAACACCATTCTGCATTACTTATGATTTTGATTCAGAGGAAGATGGAGCAGTTACTGTTCGTGACCGTGACACGATGGAGCAGGAGCGCGTGAAGATTGCAGATCTTCCGGCATATTTTGCAGACAAATTTGAGTTTTAAGGACTACTATCGTTAAAGATGTTTTGGTGAATGGATCGAAGTCCTGATAAATATAAGGGCAGCGTAAGTATCGCTGCCCTTTTTTGAAAATATCGAAGTATGATACAGAAGAAACGGAGGTTTGCTATGAGTAAAACGTATTATGATACGCCGCTGTGGGACAGTTCACTGTCCATAGAGGAGCGCTTGGATTATTTGTTGTCAGAGATGACCTTGGAGGAAAAGATACAGAGTATGGGAACCGGCAATCCCGAGATCGAACGGCTGGGCATTCCGGCCTTTCAAGTAGGTGGAGAAGCTGCACATGGCGTGCAGGCGCGTCATGATCAAGAATTTGATGTTCATGAGCCGGATCTCACAACGATTTTTCAAAATCCTATTGGCATGAGTGCTTCGTTTGATGAAGAGTTGATCCGGAAAGCAGGAAAAGTTGTCGGAACAGAGGTGAGAGGACTGTATTCCAGAGAACACGAAGGCATTCTTAGTGTGTGGGCACCTACGATCGATATGGAGCGCGACCCACGTTGGGGTCGTACGGAAGAAGCATATGGAGAGGATCCGTTGCTGACCGGAAAAATGGCAGGAGCCTATGTCGAGGGGTTGCAGGGAGAGGATGATCAATATCTGCTTACGGCGGCAACCTTGAAACATTTTTATGCCAATAATGTGGAGGAAGGGCGTGTTTGGAAGTCTTCGACCGTTTCTCCAAGAAATAAATGGGAGTATTATTTGGAACCGTTTCGTCAGGTGATCAAAGAGCATGGGGCAGAGGCGTTGATGACTGCATATAATGAGATTAACGGCGTGCCGGGAATGCTCAATCCGGAAGTGCAAAGAATCCTAAAAGATCAGTGGGGACTGCATCATGTCGTATGTGATGGTGCAGATGTTTCACAGACGGTGGATTTCCATCACTACTATGCAACACATGCAGATACGATCGTAGGAGGCTTAGCTGCCGGTATTGATTGTTTCACAGACAGCGAAGAAATGGTTTGGAATGCAGTGCGTGAGGCATTGGAAGATGGCAAGATCACGCCAGATGATCTGACGCCGGCACTTCGCTGCCATTATGGAACGCTGATCCGCTTGGGATTTTTTGATGCCAAAGGGGAGAATCCTTATGCATCCGTAGGGATGAAAGATGTTGGCACCAAAGCAAATCAGGCAGTCAGCCGAAAGATGGCGACAGAGGGAATGGTGCTTCTTCAAAATAAACAAATGCTGCCACTCGACCCGGAAGAAGATATCGCAGTGATCGGACCATTGGCAGACGTATGGTACAAAGACTGGTATTCCGGAATACCGCCGTATTTCGTCACACCGCTAGATGGAATAAGAAGTCAGAGCAATGTGGCATTTGAACGTGCGGCATTACAGGCACATATTGGTATGGCAGATGGCAGCTATCTTGGCGTAGACAATGGCGGTGTAGTTTGTCGTGCAGATTTCGAGCATGCGGCACTCTTTGAATTGGAATGCTGGGACGATGAGCAGGTGACGATCCGTTTTGTGGAGAACGGTAAGTTGCTTACTGTGGAAGATGATTTTGCAAAAGGACAGGAAGGACTTGTCACAGCCAGCAAAGATGAGCCGTTTGGGTGGTTTGTTAAAGAAATTTTCCATCTTACGAATGTCCAGACGGCAGAAGCTGCTATTACAGAACAGCATGGTATTTGTGCGGATGTCAGCATTAGTGCATGGAATGGAGCGGCACTTTGCTTTGATGAACTTGGGCGTTTGAGCGTAGCAAAGAGAAAGGATCAAGTGCTAGATGACCGCATCGGCGTAGCCGGTACAACGGATCAGCATAGTGTGGAGCAGACCGCCGGACTGCCGATCGTGATCGAACGGGTACGCAGTGGGCTTCAGGAAGCCAAAAAGCTTGCGGCATGTTCCGGCAAGGTGGTATTGGTTCTGGGAGCAAATCCAATGATCAACGGGAAAGAGGAGATTGACCGTAAAGATCTTAATTTACCGCCATATCAGAGCCGCCTTCTCAAAGAGATCACGGATGTCAATCCAAATGTTGTGCTGGTGCTGATAAGCAGTGTGCCATTTGCCTTGGACTGGGCAGCAAAGAATGTTCCGGCTATTCTGATCAGTGCAACCGGAAGCATGGAGATTGGCAACGCACTTGCAGATATATTGTTTGGTCAAGAAAGCCCGGCAGGACGTCTGCCAATGACGTGGTATTCTGAAAAAGCAGAATTGCCGGATATTGATGATTATGACATTATACAAGGGGAACGTACCTATCAGTACTACAACGGCAAGCCGGTTTACGCATTTGGGCACGGTTTAACATACGGAGAGATCCGCTATGAAAAGATGACTGTCAGTCGTGACATGGCAGAATTGTTTGTCAATGTAACAATTAGTAATAATGGAAGACATACTACGGACGAAGTTGTACAGATTTACGGACACAAAGTGCAGTCGGCTGTCAAACGTCCGCACAGACAACTTATTGATTTTAGGCGCGTTAAGCAGATCAGACCGGGAGAAAAGCGTACAGTAACGTTCCATATCCCACAGGATCGCATGAAATATTTCGATGTCATCAGCCGTGAAATGGTATTGGAAGACGGAATGTACGAAATCTATGCCGGGGCATCCAGCGCAAATCTGCCGCTGCGGCAGGAGATTTCTTTGCGGGGAGTCACCCGTGGTGTTCGCCACGCTGGAGAACCGATTTATGCAGAGTATTTCGACACATCGTCAAATGTGGAACTGATTGAAGGAAATCCGATTGCGTCAAGGACAGATGTATGGATTCCGGCAGGAGATGTCAGCCTTGCCACACCGGATCGCCGAGATCGCGAAATGACATTGACGTTTGCTGACACAGAGCTGCCAACGGGAAAAAATAATGAAATTTGTGTGACGGTGCAGGAATGGCCGGAACGTAAAGCACCTTGGGTGGTTCGTGCATTAGTTGATGGACAGGAAATAGCAGTATTCCAAAGTGGAACGCACTTGACGCGGCGAAATACCGGGGAAGAACTCGGAACAGCGGAGCAGGCAGCAGGAAAGCTTGGCGAAGAGTGTGTTTCAGCGGAGCAGGCAGCAGGAAAGCTTGGCGAAGAGTGTGTTTCAGCGGAGCAGGCAGCAGGAAAGCTTGGCGAAGAGTGTGTTTCAGCGGAGCAGGCAGCAGGAAAGCTTGGCGAAGAGTGTGCTTCAGCGGAGCAGGCAGCAGAAATGGCAAGACACTTAAATGGAAAATGTGTTCCTTATACTGCGTATACCAAGGGAGTGAAGCTTCCTGTTGATCTGCATAAAACATGCGAATTAACGTTGCAGGTATCCGGTGACGTCGCAATTCGCAGCGTGGTTTTACAGCCGGAAACCATAAAAGGGAATGACTATTTTAAGTAGTAGGAGGAGTAAAAAAAATATGGAAGAAACAGGAATGAACTATTTATGGAGTGCGCGTAAGCGCAATGCATTAGGTCTGCCTTGGACATTCACAAAGTATGCATTTACAGAAGATCGTTTGTTTGTGACAACAGGATTATTGAAAACAGTGGAGGACGAGGTGCGTTTATATCGTATTTTGGATATATCGTTATCTCGCACGCTGCTGCAGAAAATTTTTGGGATGGGAACGATTGCAATATCATCAGCGGATAAGACTATGGGTAATTTTAATCTGGTCAACGTCAAAAATCCGGTACAGGTTAAGGAACAGCTTTCTAAATTGATCGAAGAAAACCGTGACAAAAAACGTGTTACGAACCGTGAATATATGCATGACGATCTCGAAGACGATGATGAGCAATAATCGGAAGCCAACGTGAATTAGACGGGAGCAAACATAAATTAGACGGAAGCCAACGTGAATTAGACGGGAGCAAACATAAATTAGACGGGAGCCAACGTAAATTAGACGGGAGCAAACGTGAAACAACAACAGATCATAAGAATTTTATGAAAAAAGACAAAAAAAGACGGATTTTATCAAAAAAGGTCTTTTCATAATGACAGCAAGTATGTTATACTAAGCAGTAGCGATAAAGTGAACTATGGGCAAATTCTGCCCATTCGCAACAAATATTATATTAGGAGGTAACTTGACAATGGCAAACAAATGGGTCTATATGTTTAGCGAAGGCGACATGACTATGCGTAACTTGCTTGGTGGTAAGGGTGCTAACCTTGCTGAGATGACAAGCATTCTTGGTGCAGACGTAATCCCTCAGGGATTCACTGTTACAACTGAGGCATGTACACAGTACTATGAGGATGGCCGTAAGATCAACGATGAGATCATGGCACAGATCATGGACGGTGTTAAGAAGATGGAAGAGATCAACGGAAAGAAATTCGGTGACGCTCAGAATCCGTTGTTAGTATCGGTTCGTTCCGGTGCTCGTGCTTCTATGCCTGGTATGATGGATACAATCCTTAACCTTGGTTTGAATGATGATGTAGTAGCATCCATGATCGCTGGTAACCCAGATCCAACATTCGAGCGTTTTGTATATGATTCATACAGACGTTTCATCCAGATGTTCTCTGATGTCGTAATGGAAGTTGGTAAGAAATATTTCGAGCAGCTCATTGACAAGATGAAAGAAGAGAAAGGTGTTCAGTACGACGTTGAGTTGACAGCAGCAGATCTTAAGACGCTGGCTGAGCAGTTCAAAGCTGAGTACAAGAACCAGTTAGGAACAGATTTCCCATCTGATCCGGTAGAGCAGATGAAATTAGCAGTAGAGGCAGTATTCCGTTCATGGGACAACCCTCGTGCAAATGTATATCGTCGTGATAACGATATCCCTTATTCTTGGGGTACAGCAGTTAACGTAATGCCTATGGTATTCGGTAACTTGAACGATGAGTCTGGTACAGGTGTTGCATTTACTCGTGACCCTGCAACAGGTGAGAACAAGTTGATGGGTGAGTTCTTGAAGAACGCACAGGGTGAAGATGTAGTAGCCGGTGTTCGTACTCCAATGCCAATCGCTCAGATGGAGCAGGAGTTCCCAGAGGCTTATAAGAAATTCTTAGAGGTATGTGAGACACTTGAGAATCACTACCATGATATGCAGGATATGGAGTTTACGATCGAGAACAAGAAGCTTTACATGCTTCAGTGCCGTAATGGTAAGAGAACAGCTCCAGCTGCTTTGAAGATCGCTTGCGATTTAGTAGATGAAGGACATAAGACAGAGGAAGAGGCAGTAGCAATGATCGATCCTCGTAACTTGGATACACTGCTTCATCCACAGTTCGATGCTGCAGCACTTAAGTCTGCTACACCAATCGGAAAAGGTTTAGGAGCTTCTCCTGGAGCTGCTTGCGGTAAGGTTGTATTTACAGCAGAAGATGCTGAAGAGTGGAACGCTCGTGGAGAGAAAGTCGTATTAGTTCGTCTTGAGACTTCTCCAGAAGATATTACAGGTATGAAGGCATCCCAGGGTATCCTGACAGTTCGTGGTGGTATGACATCTCATGCAGCTGTAGTTGCTCGTGGTATGGGTACATGCTGTGTATCCGGTTGTGGCGATATCAACATGGATGAGGAGAACAAGAAGTTCACATTGGCTGGACAGACATTCACAGAGGGATCTGAAATCTCTATCGATGGTACAACAGGTAACATCTATGCAGGCTTGATTCCTACTGTAGATGCTCAGATCGCTGGTGAGTTTGGCCGCGTTATGGAGTGGGCTGACAAGTTCAGAACATTGAAGGTTCGTACAAACGCTGATACACCTGCAGATGCTAAGAAAGCTCGTGAGCTTGGTGCTGAGGGTATTGGTCTTTGCCGTACAGAGCATATGTTCTTCGAGGAAGACAGAATTGCTGCATTCCGTGAGATGATCTGCTCTGATACTGTAGAAGAGAGAGAAGCTGCATTGGAGAAGATTCTTCCATATCAGCAGTCTGACTTCAAGGCTCTTTATGAGGCACTTGAGGGTAACCCTGTAACAATCCGTTTCTTGGATCCACCTTTGCATGAGTTCGTTCCTACAGAGGAAGCTGACATCAAGAAACTTGCTGATGCACAGGGCAAGAGCGTAGAAGAGATCAAGGCTATCATCGACAGCCTGCATGAGTTCAACCCAATGATGGGTCATCGTGGATGCCGTCTTGCAGTCACATATCCTGAGATTGCTAAGATGCAGACAAAGGCTGTTATCCGTGCAGCAATCGAAGTTCAGAAAGCACATGCTGACTGGGCAGTTAAGCCGGAGATCATGATTCCTCTTGTATGTGAAGTAAAAGAGTTGAAATATGTTAAGAAGGTAGTAGTAGAGACAGCTGATGCTGAGATCGCTGCTGCAGGCGTTAAGCTTGACTATGAAGTTGGTACAATGATCGAGATCCCTCGTGCAGCACTTACTGCAGATGAGATCGCTGCAGAGGCAGACTTCTTCTGCTTCGGTACTAACGATTTGACACAGATGACATACGGATTCTCTCGTGATGATGCTGGTAAGTTCTTAGATGCTTACTATGATGCTAAGATCTTCGAGAACGATCCATTTGCTAAGCTTGACCAGACTGGTGTTGGTAAGTTGATGGAGACAGCTATCAAGTTAGGTAAGCCGGTAAACAACAAGCTTCATGTTGGTATCTGTGGAGAGCACGGTGGAGATCCTTCATCCGTAGAGTTCTGCCATAAGATTGGTTTGGACTATGTATCTTGCTCACCATTCCGTGTACCGATCGCTCGTTTGGCAGCAGCTCAGGCAGCAATCGCCGAAAAGAGTAAATAATAAGCAGTATGTTCACTGTTGTGATATAACGGTTACTCGTGACGATGTGAAAGCCTTTATGGCACAGCGTGATGAGTACACGAAAGCCAACAGATTTAAAGATATTACCATTAAAGTATATATCTAATATGCATACTATCAGCAAGGGAAAGTATTATGAAATGCTTTCCCTTGTTTTGCAATAAGAGAAAGCAAAATTTGGGAATAAGTCTTAATTGTTAAAAACGGTTAGGATTTGTTCCCATTTTTTATTTTATACAATATGCAAATCTGGAGGTGATGAAGATAGGATTTTTGAATATCTCAGATACGAGAAAAGAAGTTCGACACATGATCAAGAGATTAGAAAAGGACAAGCAATATGAGATTATTGAGGTGTCTGATATTAAGTCGAATCAAAAAAATCCAAAGTACTGTCATGCGTGTGTTCAGTATCGGCGGATCGTTAAAAAACAGTAGTAACAAATTAAAAAAATACGGAGGGTCAGAATTATGTGTAAAGTAATCGCTATATGCAATCAAAAAGGTGGCGTGTCCAAAACCACCACAACAGTGAATCTTGGAGCAGGTTTAGTCAGAGAAGGAAAGAAGGTGCTTGTGATCGATGCAGATCCACAGGGAAATCTGTCACAGAGTCTTGGCATTATGAATCCGGATGAGCTGGACGTGGCACTGCCTGACATTATGGAGCAGATCATTATGGATAAGGATGTGGATGTGATAGAGGGGATTGTTCAACACGAAGAGGGACTTGACCTTATGCCATGCAACATCAATCTGTCCGGTGTGGATGTATCGCTTGTGAATGCCATGAGTAGGGAGTTTGTTTTGAAAACTTATGTGGAAAGTATGAGGGAGTTCTATGACTACATTCTTATCGACTGTATGCCGAGTCTTGGAATGATAACTGTAAATTCCCTTACTGCAGCGGACAGTGTGTTGATCCCGGTACAGGCAGCCTATCTGCCGGTAAAAGGATTGGAGCAGTTGATCACAACGATCTGCAGGGTGAAGAAACATCTGAATCCGTCGATTCGGTTTGAGGGGATATTGATCTCCATGCTGAATGCAAGGACCAATTATGCGAAGGACATTATGGAACTGATAAACGAGTATTACGGAGATTCCATTCCTATCTTCGAGAGCAAAATCCCGTTTTCCGTAAAAGCCTCTGAAACATCAGCGGCTGGAGTAAGTATTTTTTCGCTGGATAAAAAGCATCCGGTAGCAAAAGCTTATGAAGAACTGACGAAGGAGGTAATCGCTCATGAGTAGAACAAAGGCTTTAAAAAATGTGAAATTGACGAGTTTTGATGACCTCTTTGGAGGCAAGGTTGTGGAGGAAACTGCAGAAACGGGCGATGTGAAAGAGATACCGCTTTCTGAGCTGCATGAGTTTCATAACCACCCGTTTCAGATCCGTTCAGATGAAGAATTGGAAGAGATGATTGAGAGTGTCAGAGAGCATGGAGTGCTGGTGCCGGGAATTGTACGGAAACGGGAACAGGGCGGTTACGAGATCATTGCAGGACATACAAGGAAGCATGTGTGTGAAGTGCTTGGCTTGGAAACCATGCCGGTCTTTGTAAAGGAGCTGAACGACGATGAAGCCAGTATGGTGATGGTGGATTCTAACATTCAGCGGGAAAATATCCGACCAAGTGAAAAAGCAAAGGCGTATAAGATCAAGTATGATGCCATGAAGAATCAGGGGAAAGCAGGAAACAGCCTGAAGATGATGTCGGAGGAAAGCGGTGAGAATTACAAGTCGATTCAAAGATACATCTGGCTTGCCAGGCTGAATGATGATCTTTTGGCATTAGTCGATCATAAGCGGCTTGGACTTGGTCAGGGCGTCAGTTTATCAGTTTTGACGGCTGAAGAGCAGCGAATGGTTTATGAAGCACTCTGCCGGTATCCAAAGAAACTGTCGGCGGTACAGGCAAATACGATCAAGCAGCTCAGTGTGGATGGAAAATTGGATGCAGAGATGCTGGAACGCTATCTTATTTCTGCACAGAAGCAGAAGAGAAAAAAGGAAATTACTCTGAAAAATGAACGGCTGTCAGAGTATTTTGAGGAAGAAACCACAGAAGAGGAAATGATGAATATCATTTTTGAACTGTTAGAAACATGGAAACGAAAGAAAGGAAGTGCACAGAATGAATAAGATTATTTTACTTGGAAATATGACAAGAAATCCCAAAACAACGAGAAAGACAGCAGAGGATGGAAGTGAAGTTGTCATTACCAAATTTGACCTTGCGGTAAATCGGCGGGCAAAGCGTGACGGAGAAGCCGATGCCGATTTCTTTCACTGCACTTCCTTTGGAAGGCAGGCGGAATTTGTCGAGCGATATTTTCACAGCGGCTCCCGTGTATTAGTCATTGGACGGGTGCAGAATAACAACTATACGACCAAAGAGGGAAGCAAGGTCTATGGTTTCAGCATCATTACAGAAGAGGTTGAATTTGCACAGAAGAAAAGTGCGGAGAAACCGGCAAATAAAGACAGTGATTTTTCATCCGTTTCGGATGAGGAGCAACCGGTCGATGGCAGGTAGGTGATAACATGGCAGAAGGTTTCTTCCGAAGCAAAAAAGGATTTACAGTCGTTCAAAATGAGATAACCAGAGATGTGAATATTTCTTTGAAAGCAAAAGGATTGTATCTTGTCATACAGGCATATATCTCCATGCCGGATAAGAAATGGACAAAAGAAGATTTCCGGAATCTGACCAAAGAAGGAAAAAAAGCATTTGACAGTGCATGGAAGGAGTTAAAAGATTTTGGATATTTAAAGGTACACTTTATGCCGGATAACGGTAAGTGGCAGGCGGAGTATGAGCTGCTCGATGAGCCGGATCTGGGACCGCATACACTATATCATAACAGCAATGGAGAAATTTCCAGTAACAATCTGACACGGGCAGAAAGGAAACAGCAGGCAGATTTATGTGCAGAAGAGAATGAACAGGCTTCTTCTGAAAATAACAGTGATCCGGCTGCAGAAAAAGAGACAAATGACCGTTACCCCCCTTTTGGTACTAACGGTAAAGATGACCGTTACCCCCTTTTCGGTAGCAACGGTAACGGTAACAACGCAAACGGTAACAACGCAAACGGTAATAACGCTTACGGTAGCAACGCAAATGGGGGTAACAATAATAAAGACTATAATATAAATCCTGATATAAAGACTGGTATATTAAATCCTAATCTTAATCCATATCAGGATCAGGAGGTGATCCGAGAAGATTATTCGATGCAGTTCATTGTGCAGCACTATGAGCTGGAAGCAAGGTATATTCCTCACGGAAAGGAGAAGCAGTTCAATACGGTAAAGGATGTACTTTATGATGTTTTAAACACCAGGAAGCCGATTATCCGGGTTATGGGAGAGGACAAACCGGCGGCTGTTGTAAAATCAAGGCTTTTGAAACTGGACCGATTGGATATTGATTATGCGATCGAGCAGTATCAAAAGCAGGTGACAAAGGTACATAATCACAAAGCCTATATGCTCACGGTACTTTACCAAGCGAAGTCGCAGGGAGAACTGGATATCAGCAATCAGGTCATGTATGATTTTTATGGAGCAGGCAGTAAAGCCGGTGATACAGGAGGTGGTGGCAGTGGATAATAAGGACAAGTCTGCCAGAATTCCGGTGCTACTCCGGCTGGATAATCCAAAGCACAGACTGGTCTATAACATTCTGGAAAGCGCAGACAATAAAAGTGCTTACATCCGGGAAGCGGTGATCTATTATCACAGGAATAAAGGCATATCCCCGGAGGAAGATGATGTTATGGATCACATCCGGTTGGTGGTACAGGAATGCAATCAACAGCTTTTAGCCGAGCTCGACAAGAGGATCGGAAGTAAAGATTTGATTGACTATGACAAACTGAAAAATATATTTTAATCGACAGAAAAATACAGTATAATTTACATTGCTGGGAATGACCAGCGTACAGCAAGGAGCGTGAACGATATGAGAAAGATGATGAAAACAGGCATGGTATTTTTTATGGCGATGATGGTGCTTTTGACGCAGCATGTTACGGCAGATGCAAAAGAAAAAGTGTTGAACAAGACGATGACCATCGACTTAAACAAGGATTCGGCAGGAATCCGTTTTGCACCGACAAAGCTGAAGAAGTATTCCAAAGTGAAAGTCCGTGTGAAAAACAAAAAGGTGTTGAAGGCGAAGGCAAACGGAAGAAAGTATATTTACCTGAAAGGCAAAGCCGGCGGAAGAACCACTATGATGATCCGATTATATAAAGGTCATAAAAAGGTGCAAGTGTACCATTACAGCATCAAGGTGATCGGAAAAGGACAGGATGGTTATAAGGCACAGGCAAAGAAAGCATTTACCATCCAGAACAGGTACCGGGCAGAGAAAGGTGCAAAGGCATTGACATGGTCGGATAAGTTATATCGGTTTGCTCTGTACCGCTTAAAACACAGTGGTTATGATGGGCATAAAAATCTTCCGACTGACATGGAGAACTTTTTTGGTGATATACTGGTGATCAATAACATATCTTTTGGAGAAAATATGGCAAGCGGACAGACAAGTGCTAAAGAAGTAATGCTTTCGTGGAAGCATAGTCCTGGGCATTACCGGAATCTGTTGAATAAAGACTATCAATGTGGTGCGATTGCCCGCTACAAGGATACCTGGTGTGCGGTCTTTTATGATGGTTCTCCGGAGAATCTTTCCAAAAAGAAGCAGGATGTCGCAGACATAGTTGTTACTATTAAGCGTCGGGACAAGGCAAGTGGAAAGTATATTGGTGGTGCCACCATCGGTTATTATGAGGAAAATGACCGATGGAACACAAGCAAACGGATCACGGTAGGAGAGTCTGGAAGACGGATTGTCCTAGAAATTGGTAAAACCTATGTGTTTTATGAAAAGACAACACCGGATGGATATGATAAAGCGAAAAAAGTAACTATAACAGTAACAAAAGATATGCCAAGGGAAATCATTCTCTCAGATAATTAAAATTTCATAGAGTAACTGATAACGAAGCAGGAAATGTATGTAAGAAAGACAATACATTTCCTGCTTTTTTTGATTGGAGGAAAAAAGATGCCATTTCTCATCCGCCCACCACCGGACAGTGCAGAAAGAAAGTCCGGACAAATAAGCGAATCAGTCTGCATTCTGACGCAGTGGATGCGGAAAAAAAGAAATATGCGTAGAAATGAGGTTTATCATGAAATCAAAAGTGAAGAAAAGATGTAAGCAGATGCTTACGGGATTGCTGGCATTATCTATGCTGTGTGGCTTGTTGCCGCAGAATACAGTGAATGTCAGTGCTGCAACAACAGCAAAAACAACGGTATCTTCTTATGGAAGATTAGGAACGGTGGATGTCGGTTCCAAAACGAAATCCGGGACATGGTGGAAGATCAATGTCGGCAGCAAGACGGCATTCTGCCTCAGTCTGGGTAAGACCTGTCATACCGGAAATACCTATCAGGTGACGGATACCCATACATGGAATCAGAATACCGGTGGAGAAAAACACGGTTATTATGCAAAGATCATCCGTTTTTATGTGAATGACTGCAACCGTGCAAAGAAAGCCTTTGTACTAGGACAGGCACTCATATGGGCGGTTTCGGAGGGGAATACTTCAGAAGCCAATCTTAAAAATGTGATCAAGCAGGTAAAAGCAAATACCGGCTATTTTCCGAATAAAACCGTGGCAGATCTGTATAAGCAGATCTTTCAGCCGAGTGGTACATGGGAGGCGAAAGCAACCATGTGGGAAAAGACCGGAGCAACCAAAGGCTATCAGAAATTGATCACGGTTGATGCAGATATTTTACAGAATCCAAATTATAAAACGATAACAGATCATACCTATTACCGTCAGAGAATCACGTTGCATAAGCAGGACGAAGATGGGAAAGGATTAGGCGGTATTAAGTTTACCTTATCTGCAGATAACCTGGATGACCTGTATTCGTTTAATGTGTTTGACCGCAATGGAGATACAACAAGCAATGCAGATGAAGATGATAATACGGAGTTTGAGGTAAGCGGACTTACGACAGACGGTGGGACCGTTGCCTGGAGAATGACTTATCGTCTGGAAGCAGACGAAATGGCGTATTATACGGATGCTGCATTGGCTAATATGAATGCTGACCAGAAGAAAGCTGCCAAAGAAGTTCTGGAAGATGATGGATACAAGCAGGGGATTCACTTCGGAAAGAACATGACCAAAGCAGAAGCAGAGGATCTGATCAAAAAAGACCTGAATTCGCAGATAAAAGATATTTCCAATACTTATACTTTGACAGAGGACAGTATTGGAAACAATAAGAACATTTTCTTAGATCCGGCAATGGTCAAAGGGGTAAAGATTACCCTGAAAGAAGCAAATAGCTGGCAGAAAAACAGTAATGGAGACTGGCCGGACAAGTTGGTGGAACATCCAACGCAGTACAGCAAGGCATATATGACAACGATCACCAATAAGTATAAAAAGGCAACAATCGAGGTGACGAAGAAGTCTGGCGGCTCTGCTGACGGTTCGGCTCATGGAGATGCAACACTGGATGGTGCGGTATTTCAGTTGTATTCCGATAAGGCATGCACACAGAAAGCAAAGGTATTTGATGCTGCAGGCAATGCCAAAACCGCAGGTGTCTATCGAATTAGTGGAGGAAAATTAACAACCGATTATCTCAGAAGTGGTAATACGTATTACCTGAAAGAGATACAAGCCCCGACAGGTTTTTTACTTAGTGATGAAGTCAAAGAGTTAAAGATTGATGCTTCCGCTAAAACAGATGAATTTACACCGATTCTGTTTCAGACTAATTTCGCAGATACACCGATCAAAGGAAAGATTGCTGTGAAAAAGAAGTCTTATGATCCGACGAAGAAAGAGTATTACCCGGAGAATAACACAACTTTTCAGGTGTATTTGAAGTCGAAGGGCAGTTATGATAATTGTGCCGATGACGAGAGAGCAACGATCAAAACAGATGCAGACGGTTATGCTGTAACCGGCGATCTGGTCTATGGAACTTATGTAGTGCATCAGGTGGATTCCGGTGATGTGGATGCCTATTATGTCGATGACTTTGAAGCAAACGTGACAGAAAATGGTAAGGTGTATGAGTTTGAAAAGGTCAATGAGTTATTTAAGGCGTATTTCAAGATAATCAAGAAAGACAAGAACACGGAGAAAACGGTACTGAAGCCGGGAACCAGTTATCAGATCTATCAGGTAGTAGATGGAAAAGAAGAACTGGTAACACAGGAATACATGGAGGATGGCGAGAAAAAGACGGTAGACACCTTTATCTGTGATGAATCCGGTGAAGTAGTAACTGTGGATTCTCTTCGTTCCGGAACCTATCATATTTATGAAGTGGCTGCTGCAGATGGCATGCACATTAACCATCAGTATGTGGAGGTTGTGGTAAACAGCAAGGCAGATAATTATGAAAGTTACATTGACGAGGATGGATATCATCATGTAACGATCACGCTGGAGTATCTGAATGAGGAAACCAAAGGACGCCTGAATCTCTTAAAAACAGGTGAGGTATTAAAAGGCTGGGATAAAGAGAAACAGGAGTTTATTTTTGAGGATGTGAAACTGGATGGTGTAGAATTTACCCTTTATGCGGATGGAGACATTGTGACACAGGACGGACAGAGTACCGACGATGCCCGTGACACATGGTTCAAAGATGGCGATAAGGTGGCTGTTCTTACAACCGGAAAAGGTGTGGAATTTACATCGGAATGCGGTGGCATTACCGGTTATACAATGGATGAAGACGGAACCATTCATGTGTTGCTGCCATTAGGAAAATATAAGATGAAAGAGACAAATACACCATACGGATATGTGTATCCGGAGGCCAAAGAGTGGTCTTTGGAATTTAAGTGGCAGGATGGGGAGGACGAATATGTCCTTAACAGTACCGATGCAACCGATGACAAGGGTCTGCTCCATATCAAAAACGACTTCGCCGGCACGAAGCTGGAATTGATTAAGCAGGACGCAAAGACGAAGGAATCCATTGAAGGAGCACAGTTTGGCTTGTATTCCAAGCATGATATTTACAACTATGCCGGAGAAAAGATCGTAGATGCAGGAACGCAGCTTGCAACATTAACTACAGGTGCGGATGGAAGTGTTGTATCAGATAAGAAACTGCCGCTTATGAGTGAGCTTTATACAAAGACTGCTTCTGCAGAAACAGCTTCTCCGATGCCAACAAACGATGTTGCTGGTCTGAAGTTAAATTCCGGAGATTATTATCTGCAGGAACTGTCCGTGTCTGATAGTTACTATATGGATACAACGCCGATCAACATTCATTTGGAGTATCAGGATGCAGAGACAAGGATGATCACAGCAAAAGCAGTAAAAGAAAACACACAGACAACCAATGTGGTCAGCAAGGTTGATGTAACAGGCTCGAAAGAGGTTGATGGCTGTAAACTGGAGATCACAGATGCATCCGGCAAAAAGGTTATCAGTTGGACATCCGGGGATAAGGATTCAGTCAAAGTATATGTAACAGAGAAGGATGGCTACCAGAATTTTAAGTATTCTTTTGATAATAAGGGAAATCTTCTTGTAGGAGGACTGTTCCACGATAAAGAGTATACATTGACAGAAACAAGACCTGCAGACGGATATGTTACTGCAGATGCGATCACCTATCAGATAAAGTCTGTGATGGCATCTTCTGTGGCAGAAAATCCAACAGATACAGTGGCAAGTGGAAGTGCAGTTACGGTAAAACCAGTCAGTGGAAGTGCAGTATCCGGCGAAACTGGAATTTCTTATACATCTGTAGTTGCCATGAAACAGAAAGACGGAACTTTTGCTGATCATACCGATGATAAGATCATTATGGTGGATGAGCAGACGCATATCCAGCTTTTGAAACTGGACAAGGAGACAGGACAGGCTCTTGGCGGTGCAAAGTTTGTTGTAACAGATTCCAAAGGAAACAAAGTAATGAAATTCGTTACAAAAGATGATGCTTACGACATCACCGGCAAACTGGTTGTTGGAGAGACTTACACTTTTACAGAGGTTTCCGCTCCATCTGGTTATCAGTTGGCAAAGCCGGTGCAGTTGACGATCAAAGACACTGGGAAAGTGCAGACAGTGACGGTTAAGGATGCACCGATTCCGGAAGTGCCGGATACCCCACAGACGGGTGGAAACATGCCGGTTATTCCGATTGCTGCAGGATTGCTTACGGTAGTTGGTGCAGTGGTGATAATCTGGAAGAAAAGAGCAGTGGTAAAGAAATAAGATTTTTGTAGAAGTGTGGCAGTTGATTTGGTATAATTTTAATGTAGGGAACGAGAATTTGTTCCCTGCATTATACAATCAGTTGTTTACAGAAATAAAAATAGATACAAAAATAGAAATAGATGTTTTTGTTGATATGGCAAGAGAGGAGTGTAGATAAAATGTATGGAGAGGAATTAAAAGGTGTAATTGAAGAGTATTTGAGGGATTCTAGGGCAGAATATGCGGTGATGATAGATGGAGACTGGGGTTCAGGAAAAACATACTTTTTGACACATTCTTTGATGGATATAATTCAAAATATTGATAATGGAAAAAGTAAACCAAGAAAGTATGCATATGTTTCTTTATATGGGGTGAAATCTATTAGCGAGGTATCTAAGGAAATAATGTTTCAATGTCTAGGAAATAAGCATTCCGGTAAACTTAAAGCTGCTAACGCTGTAATTGGAACGGCAAGTAATATTCTTACTGCATCATTAGGGGCAGTTAATATTGATTTATCTAAGATGAAGAAAATTTTACCACAAATAAATATAAGTAATTGGATAATTTGCTTTGATGATTTAGAAAGGTGTTGTTTTTCGATAAATGAAATGCTTGGATACATGAATCGATTGGTCGAACATAACAAGTGCAAAGTTATTGTGTTAGCTAATGAAAATGAGATTGGAAAAATAACATTAAGCAGTAATTTAGAAAATAAATATCAGGTTATATTGTCTGGTAGAAAATACAATTTTGGAAAAAAAGATTGTAAAAAAACAGATGATCAAAATGAAGGAATTGATATAAAAAAATTAAAAAAGGAAACGGAAAATCTTTTTAATGAAGATATATTGTATGGCTCAATAAAAGAAAAGGTGATTGGAATAAAGATTAATTATGAGCCACAGATGGGAGAAGTTTATGATTCTATCATTTTAGATTTTAAGAATCCCCATAATTTTAACGAATATTTAAAGAAAAATAAATCGAAAATCTTGGATTATTTTAAGGATGAAAATTGCAATAATTTGCGAACTCTTATTAGTGTATTAAGGAGTATAAGAAAAGTTTATGAAGAAATGATTAAAAATAGTTATAATACAGATTCGTACTTTGAGCGGATAATGAACGAGTTTGTTAAATATATTGCATTATTTACTATATATTATAAAAGGGGTGGAAATATAAAAGATCTGTGTCTGACTACAGAAATTGGTTATGTACCATTAGGACAAAGTATTTATAGTCAGACAAGAGCGTTTAAATTTTTAGAGAAGTATTGCGTTTCATTAAATTTTTCAAAGGATGAATTCACTCGAACTGTTGTGTCGTTGCGTAAAGAATACGATGAGGAAGAGAAAAGAAGGAAAAAAGCTAGATTAGGTATGGCGGAGGCATATGAAAAGTTAAGTGCCTGGTGGGAAAAGGAGGATGAAGAAGTTAAAGAGTTAATACATCTTCTTAGAAGAGAAATTGGCGAAGATAAATATTCGTATGAAAGTTATCAGGGAATTATTGGTCGATTGATCCAATTGAAAAACTACGGGTATAATGTGGGAGATATGGATAAGTTAGTTGAAACGATGAATCAGAATATAAGCAAATCTGATGAGCCAGTGGATATTGATCGCCAGAGTTTTTCGTTTGAGCGAGGAACGGAATCGCAACAAGAATATGATAAGTATGTCAATAAACTAAAATTGAAAGTTGATAATAAAAATAATAGTATTCAATTAGGTGAATTGACACAGTGTTTAGAGGGGAATGATTGGAGTGATAAGTTATTAAAATATTGTGATAAACATTACAATGAATTTTTCCTTAGATACAGTTTTATTGATTTGCTGGATTTGGATAAGTTATATAAAAAAATGGAAGACGCTACGGTCAAGGAATTATGGTCGATTAGAGATATGTTTGATGGTGTATATCATATATCTAATATAAATGAGTTTTTTGCGAACGATTTAGAAAAAATAGAAGATTTTAAGGACCGAGTAAGTAAAGCGTCTTATGATGGAATAAATAAAGAACTGGCAAGAAAGGCACTGGTAGAGTACCTTGATGATGTAATTGGTCGCTTACAAAAAGATATTATTGTCCATAGAGGTTAATAAATTATTAAATCCTATTTTAATTAAAAAAATAAGGGTAGTGATATAAGATTTGTGAAGGTAACAATTAAAGATGCCAGTGTTATTATTTATGTAGATTTTGTAATAGTATTCGGGTGGTAACAAAGGGGAGGATATATGTGCTACAGACAAAAGACAGTTTGATAAAAACAATTAAAACAATGGATCCACAGAAAATAGTGTTTTGGTTAGGAGCAGGTGTAGATTACAATTATCCAACAGGATTACCATTAGCTAAATCTTTAATGGAAAGCCTTTTGCAGTATTCTTGTGGAAGTTATTATGAGGATTTAAAACAGCATATTGAAAGAAATTTTCAAAATGGAATCCCAAGGATGGAAACAATTATTTCTGAAATCAAGTTGTTTGAAGGCGAATTAAAACGACCGACAAATATACTGCAAGGATTTTCGGCGTTTTTAGACGCACCACCTAACTATTGTCATTTTGTGTTGGCTGAATATTTAAGAAGTGGAGCTAATATTGTTTCCATGAACTATGGAAACCAAATTCAAAAAGCATATAATTCTTTATATAGTACACAATTAAGTGATATGCCTGAGTTTAGTGAGAAATTCAATATGTATATTTGGTCGAACAAGCAGTCAGAGGGAAACATTTATTACCCTCATGGCGATGCCTATCATTTAGATAACATAGGAATATCTCTCAATGAGATAAAAAATTCACTTTCTGATGAATTTTGTAATGAAATTGCAGAATGGATATACGAAGGTTATTGCTTTATATTTGCAGGATATAGTTGTTCTGATAATTTTGATGTGAATCCTGTATTTAGAAAAATTGATAAGGGAAGTAATTCAAGCGCTATTATATTAAATCATGTCAATGAAGTTTCACAAGAGAAAGTTCAACAAACTGATTTTAATAGAAGAGAATTCAATGAAATATTTGCACCATTTGAAAAAAATTATGTATTGCATGCGGTTACTGATCAAGTGTTTTGTGATATTGCTATTACAAATAAGCTAAAGCATAAAAATTTTAATACATATGATTGGAAAAATGAATTTTTCAAATATGCTTTAAAGGGAAATAGTGAAAAATCTCAAAAATATCTTGCAATTGGAATATGTCAGGTCTTAGATATTGCTGATGGTACAATTGTAAATAAGGAACATTTTAAAAAATCTGATAATCAATTTTTTAAGCGTAACTGGTATATTAATTATCATTTGTTCCGAAATGCTGATGGGATAAATGTAATAAAGTATATTTCCAGAATGAAGCCTAACAAAGATTTATTGGCATTATCGGATATTTTGTCTAAATTTGGGCTTTGGAATTTTGCTGCGAAAGCAATGAGAAAATCTCCCCAAACTATATTAGATGAATTAGAATATATAAAATTAAACAAACAAACGGAGAAAAATATAATTGATTGGGATATATCAACACCTCTAAATAGATATGCGGATTGGTTTATAATGTCTCTGTTTTGTTTTCCATTGCGATACAAATATTACTTAGAAAAACATATGGAGGATGCTAAAACGATTATGAATTGTAATGACATTATTATAAACATGGGAAATGATGTTGTCAAAGATGTAAGACAGCAATATACTGCAATGCGCTACTTGGGAATTTTAGGCATGTTATTTGATAATCAATATGAAGTGGCAATGACTCACTTAAAAGAAGCGTCATATCAATATGATTCTGCGAGTATGAATAGTGGAGTAACGACTTGTAAACTGTTTATGTGCTTGGTGGAAATTGATAAATGCAGAAAAGAAAAAGTAGGTATTAATTTGAGAGAAAAAGTGGAAGTGCTTCTTAATGACATAGTTCAAAGTGTTTGGAATAATCGTAGAAATAGATTATTAAAATATATTATTATGTTATATGTAAAAGTGTACGAGAAAAAATTTAGATGAATCGAAAACTGTGGAGGTGACGTGTTATGACATTTAAAGAAAAAATTATTGTAGCGAAAAAAAATAATATTTTTATTCCATCTGATTTGGCTGATAATCAAAATATTGTTGGAATATATAAAATTTTTGGAAAAAAGAATGGAAGACGCAAATGTCTGTATATCGGGAAATCAACTAATATTGCAAATAGATTGCTAGGTTCAGGACGAGGTCATATTTATATGTATTTAAATAATAATCTCTCAAAATTAGTTCCCCGCATAATTAATAAATATATAAAAGCTGGATATAAAATCGAAATAAAGATTACTCCAGTCGACTATACAGACACCTCTTTCTCAAGGGCAGCTCATAGACTTGCCCTAGCAGAAATTAGTGAAATAGTTAAGTACCAAAAAAAGGGACAGTGTTTGGAACAAATGCCTGAAGGTGTTGGGGAGAATGAAGAAAAATTTTGGAACAAAAATTATAAAATAGAAATAATAAGGTCCGATTCATAGAATCAAAGGTAGAGTAAAAGGCGCAATTATGAACCAACTAAATAACATTTCAACCCCAAAGGGAAGAAAGGTATTTTCAAGAAGAATACTTTTCTTCCCTTTTTTTATTTTAGCAGTCATTGCTTTGGCTCTTGGACTTTGGTTAAAAAGGACCATGGATCAGGAGATTAAGCAGGACAACATAGAAAAAGAGATTACCACGGAGAAAGAAAAAGGCGGTGTACGGAACCTCCACAAAAAGTACAAAGATATGATCGGGTGGCTAGAAATCAAAGGCACCGGCTTTTCTTATCCGGTTATGCAGACAGGCATCAAAGGTCATCACGAAGGTGATTGGCAGTATTATCTTCACCGGGATGTGCATGGTGATTACAACTTTTATGGGACACCGTTTTTAGATGTCCGCTGTAAGACAGACAGTGACAATCTTATCATTTACGGTCACAACATCAATGGGAGACGGTACTTTGGCTATCTGCAAAATTTCCGAGAGGAAACATTTTTTAAGGAACATCCCGTGTTTTCGTTTACTCCGGTAGAGGGAAAGGAGCAGGACTATCATATCGTTTCGGTATTGGAAACGGACAAATATGCAGATTACTATTCTTTTACGGATTACGGAAATGAGAAGGACTATTACGGGATGGTAGAGAAAATCCTATGTTACAGCAAGTTTCAGAGTGAAGCGGCAAAGAAGATGAAAAAAGAAATGGATGAAAGTGATGCGGAGGCATTCTTTCGGAAATATAAGTTTGTAACGCTTTCTACTTGCCGAACGATAGATGGGAAAGATAAGCGGCTTATGGTAATCGGCTGCAGGAAACGATAACAGAAAGCAAGGAGGATAACAATGCATAAGGAATTAGAGGTTATGAAACCACGCTGCAATGGATTATGGAAACGGGGTGCAGGAACGGTAGCATTGATCTATTTTTGGATACTGACAAATGTGCCGGTTGCAGCACTGGCGAAAAGTGAAAAAGGAAAAAGTGATGCAACAGATACCGGAGTGACGGAAGTTACGGACGGCATCAATGTAATCAAGGACTTGGTTCTTGGCTGTGTTGGTGGAGTTGGTGTGATTTTTCTTGCCTGGGGTTTATTAGACTTTGGTACCGGGTATTCGGCACATGATACAACACAGCAGAGTCAGGCAATCAAAAAAGTAATTGGTGGTCTGGTTATGATTGCAGTTCCGGCAATTCTAAAACTACTGGGCGTATCGTAATGAAGACTTGGAATCCTGAAAGGAGGTGATGACGGTGGGATTGTGGGATTCTGTAACAGGATTTTTTTCCGATTTAGGAGACTTCTTTAGCGGTAAAGACTTTTTTGAAGCTGCTGGGTACGCATGGAATGACATGATGAAACTGGCAGCCGATGTTTTGACGAAAAATCCATCTTCCGGCACCTATAAAGATGTCTGGGAAAATATATCAACGATCTATACCACCTTAAATGTAGTTGCAGTTTCCTTGCTCTGCATTTTTTTCTTGTATGGATTTTGCAGGGACAGCTGTGATTTACATGCAGATCTGACATTTGAACGAACAATAAAAATGTTCATTCGGTTGATCATAACCTCAAATGTGATGAGCATGGCGTTAAGTTATATGCCGAAGTTTTTTGCATGGGGCAAGAACCTGACCTCCGCAATTTTGGGAGAAAACAAACTGTCAATGATTTATGACTTTGATGGTGTAAAGGTGTATGAAAATATATCCAGTGCCGACTTTGGAACGATGACCGCTTTTTTGACGAGTATCCTGTTTTTTTTATTTACCGTGGTGTGTGGATTTATCGTGGTGCTGACGGTGTTAAATCGTATTCTGAAGATTTACATGATCGCTCCGTTTGCAGGTGTGGCATTGTCTACCCTTGCAGCCGGCGGTCAGACGGCAAATGTGGGTTATTCCTATATACGCACCTTTTTCGGATATGTGTTTTCTGCGCTGCTCATTGCGGTAGTGATTGTTATCAGTGCCAGTTTTATCAATACCGTTGCAATCGACACGGATAATGCAATCATACGGCTGTTGGAGTATTGCTTGAAGATGGGTGTCATTTCATCCTCGGTAAAGATGTCGGACAGTGTCATGCAGAAAGCATTTAATCTATAGAAATGGAGGAAATCAATGACTAAAACAATCAATCCGGATGTGGCTGCCTTTAAGGATGATTTCTTCAAGGGATTATCTTTCAGGGAGTGCGTATTCGGAGCAAGTGCACTGCTTACAGGAGTGGGAGGAATCCTGCTTCTGCATTTTTACTTTGGTGCAGGGCTCAATACAGCTATTACATTGTGTATGCCGGTGATCGGTATCATCGGACTTTGTGGATTTTATCATAAAAACGGATTGACATTGGCTCAGCTTGTGAGAAGGAGTATAAAGCTCATGTTCCAAAAGCCCTATGTCTATGAAACAAGAAATCAGTGAAAGGAATTGGAGGTACAGACAAATGGAAGCAGAAAAAAACGAAGAAAGAAATGATGAGAAGATGAGGATTGATATTGAAAGGAATACAGACAGTGAAAAAAGGCTGATGGGGTACATAACCGCCATTGCAGAAAGCCGGGATCAGTAACAGCAGCGTTTGGACATTATGTCCAAACCAAAGCAGGTGCAGGAGGAAAAAGGAATGACGAAATATGTAAAAATCTCTGTATTAGCACGAGAGACCGCAAAGAAAGTCTGTCGTGGCAGAGAGCAGTGGATTCGATACCTTGATGTTGCGTCAAGGTTATATAAATATCCCTTTGAGGACCAGCTACTCATCTATGCACAGCGACCGGACGCAACTGCCTGTGCCTCGCTTGAAATGTGGAATGAGAGGATGTTTTGCTGGGTAAACCGTGGAGCAAAAGGAATTGCCCTTATTGATGGGGAAAGTGAAAGACCAAAACTTCGCTATGTCTTTGATGTGTCCGATGTTCATAAGGCAAGACGGATTGGTAAAGATCCGTTTATCTGGCATTTGAGGGAAGAACATAAAGAAGTGGTTCTTGCCGAACTGGAGCACATTTATGGCAGTACCAATGATGCCCTTCCTTTTGAAAACCGCATTTATGAGATTGCCGAAAGAATAGCGGAAGATTTTTATGAGGAAGCGGTCGATGAGGTGATTGAGGAAGCGGCAAACAGTTTCCTGGAAGATCTGGATGGGGATGCAGTTGCTGTCCGGTTTCGGGAAATGCTGGTGCAAAGTGTAAGCTATACCATCTTGAAGCGATGTGGATGTGATATGACGGAGTTTGCCGATGATTTCACCTTTGATTACATCCATGAGTTTAATACACTCAGAACCTTATCGGTGCTTGGCAGTACCACTTCGGAGTTATGTGAACCGGTGCTGATCCGGATTGGAAGAACGATTGCAAGGTATGACAGGGCGTTATTGCAAAATAGAAGATATATAGGAAATCATAATCATACAGAAAGGGCGGTGGCAGGGCATGAATCTGACATACGAAAGGAACGGAGACTATCGGATTCCGAATCTGATACCTTCGGAGCAGGAAGGAACGATGCTGACGAAATACGGAGTGTTGCGGAAGAATTATCTGAAAAACCACAGGAAGGGGATTTACACGGGACTTCTTCTGAGCGGAGAACTGCTGACACACTGCCTGGAGATACAGGAACAGGCGGAGGAGAGGTTCGAGGTGCTGACACAGAAGTTGTCGAAGAACCAGACCATGACGGAGGAACTGAAACAGAACGATCCGCTGCAGTGGACGAAAGAGATGAACCGGATCTATCAGCAGGCGGAGGAGATCGTTCTGAAGGAACTGGTTTATCAGTAGCAGAGTTAGAGCAGTATGAACCGCCTGCAGACAGTCCCTATCGACAGATGGATTTATTTTCTCTTATGTCGGAGCAGGTGGGAAATATTGCGATGGCACAGGCAGAAATGCCATCGGCCAGATTCCTTTTCGGCACGATAACTGCGGGGCAGATCGAGGAAATTCTTCGCACCGGCGGAGGAAAGGAAAACAGCCGGAAACGAATTTATCATAAGTATCAGACCGGAAAAACACCGGAAGAAATGGCGGCTTTTCTTCAGAAAGAATACGGAGAAACCGGCAAAGGATTTCAACTTGGAGGGGAACAGATCTCGGTCTGGTTTAATGAGGATGGAATGTATGCGGCACATGGCACTTCTGCTTTTGAGCACACGGAGTTACATCTTTCCTGGAGTGCTGTGGAGTCTGTAATCCGTGGACAGATCGAAGCAGGTAGTTACATTGACAGCAACGAAGCATATCTGGCTGAACAGTTTGTAAGAAAAGAGTTTGCCGATATGCTTTTCTTTTATTACCGGGACTCTGTTGGAGCGTTTCCAGAGAAACTGGGGTTCGATGGATATGATTATCCGGTACAGCATGAACGCATTACGGATATGTTGTCCAATGGGGAGGATGTTCAAAGGATTGTAGAGCAGATGGACCAGACACTGCAACAGGTAGATGCCGGAGAAATACAGTACCGTTTTCGTCTGATCAAAGATCCAAAAGAGCTGCGGGATGACCTTGCTGATCTTTTAAAAGAAAAGGTTTCTTATCCACTGCTGGAAGAAGTAAAAGTGGCTGTTGAAGATTTTATCACAGCGGATGAGATTGACTACACTCTTACGAGAGGTTCCGGCTTTGAGCATGGCAGTTTTCGCATTTATGACTTCTATCATCAGGAGCATACATTAAAAGAAGCTGCTGATTTTCTGAAAAACGAGTATGGAACCGGAGGTACCAGTCATGCACTGGCAGGTTCAGATCGCAGCTTTAAGGATTATGATGCGAAAGGAATTAAATTACGCAAGGGCAGCATTATGACACCGGATGCGGAAGTTCTTCTTTCATGGAATATCGTGGCAAAACGGATTGAAAAGCTGATGAAAGAGGATCGTTATCTTTCGGCAGAAGACAAGGTAAAGTATGCTACGTATAAGCAGAAGCAGGAAGAAAAAGCACTGCAGCAGGCAAAGGAAGAACTGGGAACTGTAGATGATGAAACAGAAATCGTTTCAGAAGAGATGGAGACTCTGTCAGAGAAAGATATTTCACCACTGGAAGAATCTGTTCCGGTCAGAGAGAACGATATTTTACAGGAAATAGAAAGCCAGTCACCAATACAAAGTCCGTCGGACATTTCAGCACAAAACTATGTAATCTCCGATATGGAATTAGGTGTCGGTACAGCGAAAGAAAAGTTTCAGCGAAATGTGGAAGCCATTCGTACACTGGAAACGATTGAATCGGAGAAAAGACCGGCAACGAATGAGGAGCAGGAGGTCTTATCAAAGTATGTCGGCTGGGGCGGTCTTGCGGATGCTTTTGATGAAACCAAGGGTGCCTGGGCAAAGGAGTACGCTGAACTGAAAACCCTGTTGTCAGAGGAAGAGTATATTTCTGCAAGGGAAAGTACCTTAAACGCTCATTACACCAGTCCTGTGATTATCCAGGGGATTTACCGGACATTGCAAAGAATGGGATTTACAAAAGGAAATCTTTTAGAGCCTTCGATGGGAATCGGCAACTTCTTTGGTATGCTGCCGGAGACGATGCGGGAGAGTCATCTGTATGGTGTTGAGCTGGATAGTCTGACAGGAAGGATAGCCAGACTGCTATATCCGAAAGCCAATATTACCGTGGATGGATATGAGAAAACGACATTTCCGAATGACTTCTTTGATGCCGCTGTTGGTAATGTTCCATTTGGTCAGTACAAGGTGGCAGATAAGAAATACGATAAATTCAATTTCCTGATCCATGATTACTTCTTTGGAAAAACGTTAGATCAGGTGCGTCCGGGCGGTGTAATTGCTTTTGTCACCAGTAAGGGAACGATGGATAAGGAAAATCCAAAGGTGCGAAAGTACATTGCACAGAGAGCAGAACTATTGGGGGCGGTACGACTTCCCAATACCGCATTCAAAGCCAATGCTGGAACGGAAGTGACATCGGATATCCTTTTCTTACAGAAGCGTGACCGCATTGTAGACATAGAACCGGACTGGGTGCATTTGTCACAGGATGAGAATGGCATTGCCATGAACAGCTATTTTGTGGAACATCCGGAGATGGTTGTTGGTTCGATGGAAATGGTCAGCGGACCGTATGGAATGGAAAGTACCTGTGTGCCGGATGATTCACTTCCTTTCGAGGAGCAGTTACAAAAGAGTCTGTCTTTTATCGAGGGTTCTTATGAGGAAATTGAACTGGAAGAACTGAATGAGGAGTTGACGGCAGAGGTTATCCCTGCCGTGCCGGAAGTAAAGAACTTTAGCTATGCGCTGATTGATGAACGGCTGTATTATCGGGAAAACTCTTTGATGCGTCCGGTAGAAGCCTCTGAGGGAATGCTTGAGAGGATCAAGGGCATGGTTGCCATAAGGGACTGCACACGGGAGTTGATCCGGTTACAGTTAGAAGATTATCCGGATGAGCAGATTCATTTCCGGCAGAAACAGTTAAATGATTTGTATGATTCCTTTGTAAAAGACTATGGAAGAATTTATTCCCAAACCAATAAGCGGGCGTTTCATCAGGACAGCAGCTATTGTCTGCTCTGTTCGCTGGAGAAACAGGACGAGGAAGGCAACTTTCTTGGAAAAGCGGATATGTTTACGAAGCGCACCATAAAAAAAGCAGAAGTTGTGACCAGTGTGGATACGGCAAGTGAAGCATTGGCGGTTTCATTGGCAGAAAAAGCAGCGATTGATTTTGAATACATGTCGGAACTGAGTGGAAAAGATGAAAATACGCTGACCGACGAGTTGATCGGCATTATCTTCAAAAATCCGCTTAGCGAGGAATGGGAAACGGCAGATGCTTATTTAAGCGGAAATGTGCGAAACAAACTGGAAGTAGCCGAAACTTTTGCAAAGAATGAACCCATGTATGCGGTCAATGTGGAAGCATTGAAACGGGTACAGCCGAGAGAACTGGATGCCAGTGAGATTGAAGTCAGGATTGGAGCAACATGGATTGAACCGAGATTTATCGAGGATTTTATGCGGGAAGTGTTTGAGACACCGGAGCATTTATTAAATCGTGATGTAATAAAGATTCAGTATTCCGATGTGACCGGGCAGTGGAATGTGAAGGGAAAAAATGCAGACTTAGGAAACGCACTTGTAAACATGACATACGGAACCAGCCGGAGAAATGCGTATCAGATTTTGGAAGACTCTCTGAATCTGAAGGACAGCCGTGTGTATGACACAGTGATCGAGGATGGCAAAGAAAAGCGAGTTCTCAATAAAAAAGAAACAACGATTGCCGCACAGAAGCAGGATGCCATGAGGGAAGCTTTCCGGGACTGGGTATTCCGTGACATGGACAGGCGTAATGAACTCGTGAGTAAGTATAATGTATTGTTTAATTCCACCAGACCACGAGAGTATGACGGTTCTCATTTGAAGTTTCCGGGAATGACACCGGATATTGAGTTAAAGGGTTATCAGAAAAATGCTGTGGCTCATGTTTTGTATGGAAATAATAC
Source organism: Clostridium sp. OM05-6BH (assembly GCF_003481635.1). Taxonomy (NCBI): domain Bacteria; kingdom Bacillati; phylum Bacillota; class Clostridia; order Eubacteriales; family Clostridiaceae; genus Clostridium; species Clostridium sp. OM05-6BH. The sequence continues at coordinate 205,433 of NZ_QULH01000005.1, forward strand.
ATTGCTTGCACACTGTGTCGGTGCCGGAAAAACATTTGAAATGGTTGCGGCTGCAATGGAAAGCAAGCGTCTTGGCTTATGTCAGAAAAGTTTGTTTGTCGTACCAAATCATTTGACGGAGCAGTGGGCCAGTGACTTTTTACGATTGTATCCGGGAGCCAATATTTTAGCGGCTACCAAGAAAGATTTTCAGCCGGCAAATCGTAAAAAGTTCTGCTCACGGATTGCTACCGGCGATTATGATGCGGTGATCATCGGGCATAGTCAATTTGAAAAAATACCGCTATCTGCTGAACGACAGACTGCCATTATTGAGCGGCAGATTGCTGAGATCACGCAGTCGATTGAAGAAATTAAAGCGGAGCAGGGAGAACGCTATACCATTAAGCAGATGGAGAAAATGAGGAAAACCCTTCAGACACGATTGGACAAACTCAATGATACTTCCAGAAAAGATGATGTTGTGACCTTTGAACAGTTAGGCGTGGACAGGCTCTTTGTAGATGAAAGCCATTATTACAAAAATCTTTTCTTACATACAAAAATGCGTAATGTAGCGGGTATTGCGCAGTCGGAAGCACAGAAATCTTCCGATATGTTTGCCAAATGCCAGTATCTGGACGAGCTGACCGGCGGAAAGGGCATTACCTTTGCAACGGGAACCCCGATTTCCAACAGTATGACGGAATTATACACCAACATGCGTTATCTGCAGTATGATACGCTGCAGCGGATGGGACTGGGGCATTTTGATTCCTGGGCATCTTCCTTTGGAGAGACGCAGACAGCGATCGAACTTGCACCGGAGGGAACCGGATACCGTGCAAAGACGAGATTTGCCAAGTTTTACAATCTGCCGGAGTTAATCGCCCTGTTTAAGGAGTGTGCGGATATACAAACACCGGATATGTTAAACTTACCGATTCCGAAAGCAAAGTATGAAAATGTAGTATTACAGCCGAGCGAACATCAAAAGGAGATGGTCGCATCGTTAGCGGAGCGGGCGGAGGCAGTCCGTGACCGGAGAGTGGAACCGCATGAAGATAACATGTTAAAGATAACAAATGATGGAAGGAAGCTGGCGCTGGATCAGAGACTGATCAATCGGTTACTGCCAGATGAAGAACATTCCAAAGTCAACGCCCTTGTGCAAAAGGCGTATGAAATATGGGACAGGACAAAGGCAGACAAATCCGCACAGCTTATCTTTTGTGACCTTTCGACACCGAAGATCGTTGGGAAAACGACTGCAGGTGATGGAAATGATATGTTAGAAGCAGAGGTGTTTGACGATGTCTACCATGACATCAAGCGAAAACTCGTGAACCGGGGTGTACCGGAAGAAGAGATTGCCTTTATTCATGAAGCGAATACGGAGTTAAGAAAGACGGAGCTGTTTGGCAAGGTAAGAAGCGGACAGGTTCGTTTTTTGATTGGTTCCACGCAGAAGATGGGAGCCGGAACCAATGTGCAGGACCGTCTGGTTGCCCTGCATCATTTGGATGTTCCGTGGCGTCCGTCAGATGTAGGACGGATTTTGCGGACATTCAAAATAAAAAAGAATGTGGA